>DATEMM010000255.1:0-4006 GCA_035275605.1 Pyrinomonadaceae bacterium | reverse complement strand
TTTGATTATGTGCCGGACTTAGCCTCCGACATCAAGATGGCGGACGACGGCCTGAGCTACACCTTCACGCTGCACGACAACGTGACTTTCCACGACGGGCGCTCACTCACTTCGGCCGACGTCAAGTACACGCTCGACACTGTGCTCAATTCCAATTCGGGCAAGGCGGCCAGTTTTTTTGAAGGCACGGGAGCGAACAAGCAAGGGTTCGTGACCGCCGTCGAGGCTCCGGACCCGCGCACCATCATCATGCGCCTGCGCAAACCCTGGCTCGGCCTCCTCTCGAACCTGGTGCCCATCGGCATCGTCCCGAAAGACAGCGCCGCGTCACAGAAGACGCACCCGCTCGGCTCCGGCCCTTTCAAGTTCGTCAGCTACGATTCGGCTCAGCAGACAATCTCGCTGGAAGCTAACACCAGTTACTGGGAAGGCGCGCCGCAGATCGCGGAACTTCGCGTCCGCGTCATTGAAGACGCGAACGCCTTGCAGGCAGAGCTGCGAAGCGGGAGCGTCACCCTCGCGCCGCTCCCCACGAACCTGACGCCAGACGCTTTCAAATCCCTGGAGCAGGACCCCAAGCTCCAGGTCATTCCCTTCACGGGCGCGAACATCGTCTACTTAGGTTTCAACGTGCAGAACCCGCCGCTCGACAACGTGCGACTGCGCCAGGCCATCGCCTACGCCATAGACCGCGAGACCATCATCCGCGATTTGCTGCTGGGCCAGGCGAAAGTCGCGCACTCGATTCTGCCTGAAGAGTCCTGGGCCTACTCGCCTGGGCAGAAATACGCTTACGATCCTGCGCGTGCCAAGCAGATTCTGGACGAGGCTGGATTCCGCGACCCGGACGGCGACGGGCCGCAGATGAGGTTGCAAAAGCCCATCAACTTCAAAATCTCTTCGGCCAGCGCGGCCACACGCCAGTACGTGGACGTGATTCGCGATTACTTGCAGAAGGTCGGCATCCCAGTCGCGATTGACACGGTCGAAACCAACACGCTGCTGGCGCAACTGCGGCTGGGCGAGTTTCAGATGACCACCTCGCGCTGGATTGGCGGCAACCAGGACCCGATCTTTTTGAAGGACCTTTTTTACTCGACGGAGATTCCCACGCAGGAGCGCGCCGGGCGCAATCGCAGCCGCTACAAGAACCCTGAGCTGGACCGCATTCTGGACGAAGCCCTCACCACGGCCGACCGCACCAAGGCAGTCGGGCTCTACCAACAGGCCCAGGAGATTGTCAGCCGCGATCTGCCGATGCTCCCGCTCTGGTATCCGGCCAACATGGTCGTGGCCAACAAATCTGTCAGCAACATTAAGGTTGACGGGAGCGGCGACTGGGGCTTCGTGAGGAATTTGACGGTGAGCAAATAGGGTCGCCGTTAGAGAAGACGCGCGCCAGAATCTTTCAGACTCTCTTCCAGCAAGGCGCGCGTCACCGCCCCTTCGCGTATGAGGCGCAAGAGGGGGCCAGTCGCATCAAGGACGGTTGACGGTCTGTCGCCCCGTGCTTCACCGCCGTCAACTATCAGATCGAGCCCCTTGGGGAAAGAGCGCGCGACCTCTGCGGCAGTTCGCGCCGGGGGCTCGCCTGCCAGATTCGCGCTAGTGGCGGTCAGGGCTCCACCGCAGTCACGTATAAAAGACCGGACGGTTTCGTCGTCAGGCAGGCGCAGGCCGACTGTGCCACTCCCGGCCGTCAACTCAGACGGCACATCCGCCCTGGCTTTCGAGACAATCGTCAACGCTCCGGGCCAGTGTCGGCGGGCGATTGTTTGGAAGATTTCCGATTCCTCAGTGATGAAACGCTCGGCCTCTTGTTCGTCGCTGATGACGACGAGAATGGGTTTGCCCCCGTCCCTGCCTTTCAAATGGTTGATGCGACCGAGCGCGCCCTTGTTGAAAGGGTCCGCGCCGAGCCCATAAAAGGTGTCGGTTCGAAAGGCCAGGACTCCGCCCGAGGAGACGAGCCGCGCCGCGTGGGCGTGAGTCTCGTCATCATCTTTAACCAGGATTGAACTCACTCGCAGTCAAAACATAGCCGCCGCTGACGCGGCAATAGCTATTGGGCCATTGATGAGAAACCAGGCGGCGATTTTCACACGGCCTTTATTTGATTTTGACGGCGTAGGCGATGCCGTCGCCAAACGAGAGCACCTCGGCGCGTAGCTGCGGGTGGTTGACGAGTCGCTCGTTGAACTCGCGCAACGCTTTCGTGGACGCATCCTGATCTTTGGAGCGGATTTTACCTGCCACCTGCCCGCCCCAGAGCACGTTGTCTGCGACCACCACGCCGCCGACGCGAAGCAGCGGCAGAGCCTGCTCAAGATAGTCTGAATATTCCTGCTTCACAGCATCCAGATATATCATGTCGAACTTCCCCTTCAGCCTGGGGATGACTTCGAGGGCGTATCCGCGCTCTATGCGGACGCATTTACGCACACGGGCGCGGGTCAGGTAATCTTCGGCGCGGCGGATCATCTCGTCGTTCGGCTCGATGGTCACGATGAGGCCGCCCTCGTCCATGCCGCGCGCCAGATGTACGACCGCGTACCCAATGGCCATTCCGATTTCCAGCACTCGCTTGGCCTTCATCGCCCGCGCTGTAATCTCAAGAAAGAGCGCCACCTCGCGGTCGGCGATTGGCACACCGTTCCTTGCGGCGTCGGCCTCCATCTCGGCCACGATCCCCTGGCTGGCGGGCAAAAGTCTATCCAGGTACTCCGCCTGCTCACGATGAATGATAGCGTCCGCGCGTGCTTTCATAGTTATTCTTCCCCATTTTTAGATTGGCGAACAGAACGAAGAGTCTACCCCCGGAGGATTAATTCGCGCAAACCTCACGACGAGCGGCTACCCTGATGGTTCCGACCCTGAAGGGATCGCATATTCATTAACGGCGGACGATTCGTCTTTCAGTTGTCGGATTTATCCTGCGCTTCTGCGGAGACGGAGACGTAGCGGCGGGCCAATCCCAGCTCACGCAGCTTGTGCTGGAGCGATTGGCGGTGCATGCCAAGAATGCCCGCCGCGCGCGTGACGTTTCCACCTGTCTCTTCCAGGCAACGCGCTATGTAGCGCCGCTCGAACTCCCTGCGGTCAGAGCGAAAGTCCGCCGTGAAGGGGACGGCCAGAGAGCCATCCACTTCCGTCTCGACCGGCACGCTCTCGACGCCGCCTATCGAAGATTTCTTTATCTCCTCCGGCAAATCGCGCGCACTCAGCTCGTCGCCTTCGGCCATAATCGCCGCGCGCTCGATGGTGTTGCGCAGCTCGCGCACATTGCCCGGCCAGTCGTATTCGATTAGACGGCGCAGGGCGCTCTGCCCTATTGGGCGAACGGGCAGGTTGTAACGCTCTGCGGCCGCGCGCGCGAACGCTTCCGCGAGGACGGGAATATCTTCATGACGCTCGCGCAGAGGCGCAATGTCAATCGTGACGACGCGCAGGCGATAGAAGAGGTCCGCGCGGAAGTTCCCTTCCTTAATCTCCTGTTCGAGCGGCCTGTGCGTCGCGCTCACAATGCGCACGTCCACGGGGATGGACTCGTTCCCGCCGAGGCGCTCCACCTGCCGCTCTTCGAGCGCGCGCAAGAGCTTGGCCTGCACGTTCGCGCTCATGTCGCCGATCTCGTCCAGGAAAAGTGTGCCACCGTCTGCCTGCTCGAATTTGCCACGACGACGGGCGGCAGCGCCCGTAAAAGCCCCTTTTTCGTGGCCGAAAAGCTCGGATTCGATTAATTCGGACGGGAGCGCCGCGCAGTTGACGGCGACGAAAGCGCCGCTCCGCCTGGACTGGCTGCGGTCGTGAATCTCGCGCGCGACCAGCTCCTTGCCTGTGCCAGACTCGCCGCGGATGAGGACCGTGGCGTCAGTCTCCGCGACCTTCTCGATCATGGCGCGCACACGGCGCATAGCTTCCGATGCGCCGATCAATGCCCCGCGCGCGGAGCCCTCAATCTCTATGCGGCGGCGCAGTGAACGATTCTCGCGGCGCAGTTGAATGG
>DATEMM010000254.1:0-4886 GCA_035275605.1 Pyrinomonadaceae bacterium | reverse complement strand
GGGCGAAGAGTTTCGCGGCGTCGTCAAGGGCATAGACGAGGAGACGGACGTGGCGGTCGTCAAGATCGAGGCCGCGCGCGAACTGCCCACCGTCAAGCTCGGCAACTCCGACGAGGTCGAGGTCGGCGACTGGGTACTGGCCATCGGCTCGCCCTTCGGCCTGGATCAGACCGTGACGGCGGGCATCATCTCGAAGAAGGAGCGTCAGGCCGCCCCGTTCACAAGCTTCCAGCAGTTCCTGCAAACGGACGCGGCAATCAACCGCGGTAACTCGGGCGGGCCGCTCGTCAACATGCGCGGCGAGGTCATCGGCATCAACTCGCAGATAGCCACCTCGACCGGAGACTACAACGGCATCGGCTTCGCTCTGCCGTCGAACGAGGCGGGTTTCGTTTACCAGCAGATCATCTCGGCGGGCAAGGTGCGCCGTGGATACCTGGGAATCTTCCTCGACTCGGTCAGGCCGGAATTCGCACGTGTCTACGAATTGCCTGACACGAAGGGCGCTATCGTGACGGACGTGCGCGACCAGACGGGGCCCGCTGGCAAGGCCGGAATCCTGGCCAACGACATCATCGTCGAGTACAACGGGCAGCCCGTTGCGAGCGCGCAGGATTTGATTAACAAGGTCGCCGGCACAACGGTCGGTCAGACCGTCACGATGACCTACCTGCGCGATGTCAACGGCAAACTGGAGCGCCGCACGGCGAACATCACCATCGGCGAGCGCCCCTCGTCGCTCGCGCCGCGCGACGAAGACGCGCCCATCACGACGCCCAAGGAGAAGTCGCAGCCTGAGATTAACCGCCTGCGCCTGGGCGTGACCTTGCAGGAATTGACGCCGCAACTCGCCACCGAGAGGAAGTTGACAGGCGTGCGCGGCCTCTACGTCAAGGACATAGACCCGAACGGCATCATCGCCGACGCCCGCCCGCGCTCGCTGTCCGAGGGCGACGTGGTCCTGCGCATCAACCGCGTGTCCGTCGGGACGCTTGAGGAGTTCGAGCGCATCGTCAACTCGCTCAAGCCCGGCGACGCCGTCGTGCTCAACGTCGCGCGCTACGACCGCGACGCCAACCGCATCGTCCAGAGGGTCGTGCAGTTCACCTATCAATAGTGGCCAGTGGTCAGTGGTCGGTGGTCAGTTAAAAACTGTTCCTACTGGCCACTGACCACCGACTACTGACTACTTCTTTATGGCACAGGCAAAAAAAGCTCTCAGTAAAAGAAGCGGGCGTAAAGTTTCAGCGCCGCGCACCTCGGTTAAAACCTACTACAACTACATAGACGGTCGCTGGATTCCGTCCTCTTCGGGCGAGACGTTCGAGAACGTCAACCCGGCGGACACGCGCGACGTCATCGGCCGCTTTCCGCTCTCGACGCGCGAGGACGTGGGAATGGCCGTCTCCGCGGCCCGCAACGCGTTCGACCGCTGGCGGCGCACGCCCGCGCCGCGCCGCGCCGAAATCCTCTTCCGGCTCGGCGAGATTCTCATCCGCGACAAGGAGCGCTACAGCTTCGAGATGACGCGCGAGATGGGCAAGGTCCTGAAGGAGACCGGCGGCGACGTGCAGGAGGCGATTGACTGCACCTACTACACGGCGGGCGAGGGGCGGCGGCTTCACGGCTTCACCACTCCGGCCGAGATGCCGGACAAGTTCGCCATGTGCGTGCGCCAGCCCGTCGGCTTGTGCGGGCTGATTACGCCCTGGAACTTTCCGATGGCGATTCCGTCCTGGAAACTGATCCCGGCGCTCGTTTGCGGCAACACGGTCGTCATCAAGCCAGCGGAGGACACTCCGCTCTCAACCTATAACCTGGTCAAAGCCTGCGAAGAGGCAGGGATTCCGCCGGGCGTGGTCAACTTGGTCACAGGTTACGGCGAGACGGCGGGCGCGGCCATTACCAATCACCACGATTTACGCTTAATCTCGTTCACTGGCTCGACCGAGACCGGGCGCATCGTCGCTTCGGCCTGCGCCGAGCGCAACGCCATCTGCTCGCTGGAGATGGGGGGCAAGAACGTCATCATCGTGATGGACGACGCGGACGTTGACCTGGCGGTCGAGGGCGCTGTCTGGGGCGCGTTCGGAACTTCGGGCCAGCGCTGCACAGCCTCTTCGCGCCTGGTCGTTCACAAGAAAGTCTACAAGCAGTTTTCCAGGAAGCTGGTGGAGCGCGCTCGAAGTTTGCGCGTCGGCAACGGGGCCGACTCGAAGACGGAGATGGGCCCCGTCATCAACGCCGACGCGGTTCATAAGATCATGGGCTACATAGAGGTCGGAGAGCGCGAGGACGGCGCGACGCTCGCGTGCGGAGGCAAGCGGCTGGAGAAGGGCGAGCACGCGCGCGGCTACTTTATAGAGCCGACGGTCTTCACGGACGTAGCACCCAACATGCGTATCGCGCAGGAAGAGATTTTCGGCCCGGTCACGGCCGTCATCCCGACGGGGTCGCTTGAAGAGGCCGTCGGGATCGCCAACGGCGTGCGCTACGGACTGTCCGCGGCCATCTACACGCAGGACGTCAACCGCGCCTTCCGCGCGATGCAGGAAATGTACACGGGCATCTTCTACGTCAACTCATCCACCATCGGCGCGGAAGTCCATCTCCCCTTCGGCGGCACCAAAGCGACGGGCAACGGCCACCGCGAAGCCGGCACACAGGTCCTGGACATTTTCACCGAGTGGAAATCCGTCTACGTTGACTACAGCGGCAAGTTGCAAAGGGCGCAGATTGACGTAGCCGAGAGCGCGGACTAATCCCCTGCGCTCCTGGCTGGCACAGGCGAGTCGCTGACAGACGCGCGCCAAACGGACTCTCAGTTTTATTACTCTTCCCGATTGATTGGAGAAACGCCAAAGTGATCATCGGACTGCCGAAGGAAATTAAGGATAACGAGTATCGCGTCGGATTGACGCCCGCTGGCGTGCGAGCGTTGACGGACTCCGGGCATAAGGTCGTCGTCGAGCGCAGCGCGGGCGAGGGCTCCGGCTTCGACGACGAGTTGTACGAGCGAGCCGGGGCGACCCTGCTGGATACGCCGGACGACGTGTGGGCCGAAGGCGAGATGATCGTCAAGGTCAAGGAGCCGATTGCGCCCGAGTACACGCGCATGCGCGAGGGCCAACTGCTCTTCACCTACCTGCACCTTGCGCCCGACCCGAAGCAGACCGAGGCGCTGCTCAAGAACAAGGTCACAGGCATCGCTTACGAGACGATTACGGACAGGCGGGGCACGCTGCCGCTGCTGACGCCGATGTCTGAAGTCGCCGGGCGCATGGCCGTGCAGGTCGGCGCGACCTATCTGGAGAAGATGAACGGAGGGCAGGGCATCCTCCTGGGCGGCGTTCCGGGCGTGCCGGCGGCGCACGTCGTCATCATAGGCGGCGGCGTGGTCGGGACCAACTCGGCCAAGATCGCCGTCGGCATGGGCGCGAGAGTCACGATCATCGATAACAATCTGGACCGTCTGCGCGAGCTGGACGACATCTTCCTCTCGAAAGTCTCGACGCTTGCGTCGAGCGCCTACATGATTCACGACGCCATCTCGCAGGCAGACCTCATCATCGGCGCGGTGCTCATTCCCGGCGCTGCCGCGCCGAAGCTCGTCACGCGCGCCATGCTCAAAGACGTGCCGAAGGGCGCGGTCATCGTGGACGTCGCGGTGGATCAGGGCGGCTGCATCGAGACGACGCGCCCGACCACGCATTCGAACCCGACCTTCTACGTGGAAGAGGTGCTCCACTACTGTGTGGCCAACATGCCGGGCGCTGTGCCGCGCACTTCGACCTTCGCGCTGACGAACGCGACGCTGCCCTACGCCCTGAAATTAGCGAACAGAGGCTTCATGGACGCCATCCGAAGCGACCCTGGATTGAAGGAGGGCGTCAATACCTACGCCGGCCACCTCACCTACGAAGCGGTCGCGGTGGCACAGGGGCTTCCCTACACGTCGCTGGACGAAATGCTCGGTCCCGTTGCCGCTAAAGCGTAAGTAAACGGGTAGAAGTAAAAAGATAAAAGGGAAGACGAGGAGCGAACCTCTCGTCTTCCCTTTTGCTTTTAACTCTCGCCTTAACTTCAGGCTGCTTTTAGCAGCAGGCGGGCCAGGCAGCCCGTCAGTTCCTCGGGCCGGACTGGTTTGGCCAGGTAGACGTCCGGGCGGTCGCTCATTTCGTTGGCGGCGTCGGCGCGCTCAAAGCCGCTCAGGAGGACGACCGGCAGGCGTGCTAATTTCGGGTGGTGCCGTAGGAACCGGCACAGTTCGTAGCCGTTCAGGTGCGGCATCATGGCGTCTGTGACGACGACATCAATGCTGGAGGTGAGCGCGGCCTTCATCGCTTCGAGGCCGTCGGCGGCAGAGATGACGCTGTAGCCCGCGCGCTGCAAGATGACTTCCAGGTAGCGGCGGATAGAGCGGTCGTCTTCGACAATCAGGATTGTGCCGCGCGCTGCGCGCGATGGCTGTTGCTGGGCGGGGAGGCTGACAGGAGGAACTGAGGGGACTTGGTTCTCTTCAGGTGTGCTCATCTTGGCTGGTCTGACCTCACTCTGCTGGGCTGGCTCCAAAACCGGAGAAGCCTCGCCGGTTTTCCCGGCAAGCCGTGTGCCTCATCGCTTTCAACTACCATGAAGACCCTGCGGCGGCGCGGCCCAGGGCCTGGCGTGTGTTCGAATAAACTGCGGCTTCTAGGCTAGATATAATCTTTGAAATTCGCGGGAGAGCATCTTTGCAGGAAGACGTCGGCGGTCATCAAACCGCCTCAATCAAAGTAGCCTGATTCAAGCTGACCTGTCAATAGCCATCATTTTGAAAGGGCAGTCGGTCAGAATGCCTTGGCATGCTGGTCGTGGCCTAAATTGATTGAGATAACATGATCAGA
>DATEMM010000253.1:0-7557 GCA_035275605.1 Pyrinomonadaceae bacterium | reverse complement strand
GCCGTCAACATGATGGCGCTGGAAGAGCTTTCCGAAAATGAGGAACGACTCGCGTTTCTGACCACGCAACGCGAAGACATCACCAGCGGCATCGCTTCAACCGAAGAGGCGCTGCGCGAGATCAAGCGCCGCTCGCGCGAGCGCTTCCGCCATGCCTTCGAGCAGATCAACCGCAACTTCGGCCAGCTCTTCCAGGAACTCTTCGGAGGCGGTCGCGGCGAGATGAGCCTGATAGACACGGACGACGTGCTGGAGTCCGGCATAGACATCGTGGCACAGCCGCCGGGCAAGCGGCTCCAGAACGTGCTGCTGCTCTCGGGCGGCGAAAAGGCTATGGCGGCGCTTGCGCTCGTGCTCGGCATCTTCCATTATCGCCCGAGCCCGTTCTGCCTGCTGGATGAGGTGGACGCGCCGCTAGACGAAGCCAACGTCGGGCGCTTCACGGACAAGGTGGCGGAGATGTCCGCGGGCACGCAGTTCATCGTCATCACCCATAACAAGCGGACAATGGAGATGGCCCGCGCGCTCTACGGCGTGACGATGGAGGAGGCGGGCGTCTCCAAACTCGTCTCTGTGAAATTCGAGTGAGTAAACGAAAACAGGTTTTCCTGCACGCAGCGATTGCCGCGCTCCTGATTTTGGGCGCGGCGATTTGCGCTGGGGCACAAAACAACAGCAACACCGCTACCAAACAAAACACGCGCGAGCCTGTGGCGAAGGAGAAAGAGGCCGCACCTCCCATGAAGGCCGCGCCCGGCGAAGACCTGCACTACTCTTACGAGTTCACGAAGTCGGATTTCTTCATCCGCCACATAGTCATCAAGCACGACGCCACAGGGCACGGCGAAATCTCCTTCGAGCGGCAGGGCGATCTTGAGCCAATCGTTGAGCCGCTCCAACTGTCCGAGAGCGCCAGCTCCCGCATCAAGGGGCTCTGGGAAGTCTTGCGCTTTCTGGATTCCAACGCGAGCTACCAGGCCGAAAAGCAGTTCCCGCACCTCGGCACGATGAAGCTCTGGATGCGGCAGGGCACGCGCGAGCGCGCCGCAGAGTTCAACTGGACGCAAGACCAGAACATGAGGGCGCTCGTGGACGAATACAGGCGGGCCGCGAACCAGTCCATCTTCGTCTTCGACATCTCGGTCGCGCGCCAGAACCAGCCGCTCGACTCGCCGAAAATTCTCAGCCGGCTCGACACCTATCTAAAAAGGAATGAGATTTCCGACCCGCGCCAACTCATCCCGCTCCTGCGCGATTTGAACACGGACGAGCGCTTACCGCTGATGGCGCGCAACCACGCCGGGCGCATCCTCAAGATGCTGGAAAAAGAGAATCAATAAAATTCCGGACTTTTAAGCAAAACCCGTCGCGACGCGCCGTCCACCAGCCGTGAGCGGTAACCACGAAACGCCTTCTCATCCGCTCGCTCGAACAGAAAATCCGATATTCGCTGACCCGGCATGGGATGGCCCACGCCCGATGAGCGGCTTTATTTCGGAGGAGTTCTTTGGCAACTGAAAGTAGGGTGCGAAACCGCGCCGTTTCATCTATAATCGCGTGTTGAGTGGCTGCCTCATTACTGGAAAAACTTGAGGGCGCGATGACGGAATGCGCCGCCGACATAGACGCGCTCCACGCGCGTTGTGCGGCGCTTGCCCCCAACTACGACATCCCCTCCGACATCTTCCACGCGGCCATCCGCGCCGCGGTCGATAAATACCTGCTCGACGCCGAAGAGGGAAACGCCCCGACGCCGGACCAGATAGTCCAGTTCATCAGCGAACTACAGATCAACGACCTTTACCTGGCGCTGGCCTGCGCGCGCGGCAACGAACACGCCTGGTGGGAATTCGACCAGGGGTACCGGCGCTACATAGAGCGCATCGCGCGCCACCTGGCCAAGGCCGAGGCGGATGCCGAAGAGGTGATTGATTCGGTTTACGTCGAGCTCTACGGCACGCGCGTTGTGAATGACGTGCGGCAGTCGAAGTTCGCAACCTACACTGGACGCGGGACCTTGCGCGGGTGGCTGCGCACGGTCGTCTGGCACGCTGTGATTGACCTGCACAGGGCGCGTCGCGACGAGGTCTCGATTGACGATTGGTCCGAGAGCGGCGGCGAGATACGCGACCGACCGGGCTGGCGCGCAGAGGCCCGCGGCGGCGAGAGCGCGATGCTCGACCGCGTCACACGCGAGCGCTACCGCGAGGCGACGGTCGCGGCGCTCGACGCGTCGCTCGCGACCCTGGACGATCATGAAAAGCTCCTGCTGCTTTATTACCACGTCGAGGGGTTGAAGCTGCGCGAGATCGCGCGCCTTGTCGAAGAGCCCAGATCGCCGTTGCGCCGCTGGTTTCAGCGACAGTCAAAGCGGCGCGTCAACATCCCCGAAAGCCGCGTCCACGAATCGACCGTGATGCGCTGGCTTGAGAAGGTTTATGGCAAGGTGCTGGAGCGTTTTCGCTCGGAATTACAGGAGAAGGGCGGGTTGAGCGACGCGGAGATTGAGGCCTGCGTCGAGATGGCGACAGAGGACCTCGCGCCGGAGGACGTCCGGCGGCATTTGATGGACGCGCCCGCCGAAGGGTAGGGCAAACAAAGGGACGGGAAACGTCCCGTTAGTTAGAAGGAGACGAGCGGCAGATGCCGAGACCGAAGAGCAACAAAGAGCACGTGCGCATGCGACGGATGCTGGACAACCACCTCCGCCGCAGGGCGTCGCTTGCCCCGGCTCTTTCGGCCGGCGCGCACCTGGACGAAGACGCGCTCTCCGCCTTCGTCGAAGGCCGCCTCAGCGAAAAGGAATCCATGCCCGTCACGCGCCATCTCGTTGGCTGCGGCACGTGCCGTAACATCACTGCGCAACTCGTTCGCTTGGACACGGAACTCGGAGAGGATACGGAAGCAGCTCCATTCACGGTGGAGGAGCCGGGTAGCATCCGCCGCCTGCTCGCCGACCTGGCCTCGCGCGT
Source organism: Pyrinomonadaceae bacterium (assembly GCA_035275605.1). GTDB lineage: Bacteria > Acidobacteriota > Blastocatellia > Pyrinomonadales > Pyrinomonadaceae > QHXM01. Next base: position 4,585 of record DATEMM010000253.1, on the reverse strand, counting down.
GCTGCCCTCGACCGGCGACGACGCGGTCTTCGCGTACCACGCCCCGGCCGATGATTTCCAGAAAAAGGAAGAGGCTAAGGAGAAGGAAGAGCCCGAGGATAAAGAGAACGGCTAAAGGATGATTTAGGGGAGGGGCGAGCACTGCCCCTCCGACTGACACGCGCCCCGCCTTAACGATTCCAGTTCGGCCCGCCACTAACCAGCCTGCAAAATTCGACCAGGCGATTCTCCATCCAGAAACGGTCTTCGCCACTGGCGTCGGCCCCTAAGAATCCGACGTGGCCGCCGTGCTGAGGTGCCAGGAGGACTACGTGCGGGTTGGCGGCAATGGCAGGATCGCGGAAAGGCTCGAAGGGGACGAACGGGTCGTCCTGAGCATGAATCATCAGGCTGGGCGTGCGAATCTGCGACAGCACGCTCAGGGAACTGGCGCGGTCGTAGTATTCTTCGACGCTACTGTAGCCGCCGCCCTTAATCGTGTAGCGCTCGTCGAACTCCCGCATCTTGCGTAAGCGGCTGAGGCCCCGCGTGTCGTAAAGCTCCGGAAATAACTTTCGCTTCCGGCGGACGCGCTTCTTCATGCTCCGCAGAAAACTCCACTTGTAGAGCCTGTTCGTCCGCCACTCGATGGCTTCGGCGCAGGAGCGTAAATCTATCGTCGGCGAGACGGCGCAGATTCCGGCCAATTCCCGTGGCGCACTGTCGCCCTCCTCGCCCGCCAGCATCAGAGTTATATTCCCGCCCATCGAAAAGCCGACCAGGAAGATGCATGAAAGATTATCCTGCGTAATCAACTCTCGCAGGATGGCGCGCAAGTCGATGGTCAATCCGGCGTGGTAGAGCGTCGGCGTCAGGTGCTCTGTCTTCCCGCAGTTGCGCAAATTCACTCGCACGACGTTGAACCCGGCGCGATAGGCTTTCTCGGCCGTCCCAAGCATGTAGACGGAGGTGTTCGCGCCTTCGAGCCCGTGCACAAGGACCATCGTCGGGTGAGCCGCGGGCGAATCGTTCTGCCAGCGGCAGTGTGCCAGAACCCGGATGCCCCTCTCGACCTCGAAGATGCGCGCGACGTCTGTGCGGTGAGCGCGCTTCATGAAGCCGCGCGGCCAGTAGTAAGCGGCTAGAGTCTGGGCATGACCGCTCGTAAACTTCGGGTGCGGAATGAAGGGCTTCGCCTGAAGCTCGCGCGCAACGCTTTCCAGAAAGGCAAGGGCGGCTGTGGCCTGTGGGGCCTGCTCAGGCGCGCTCTGGCGCGTCCCGGCCAGCGGGCGGACCGTTACCTCCGTAACTTTAAATTTGCTGCTCATAGCCTCTATTGATGGAGCCCCGGTTGTAAGACGCATTTCGGGAGAATGCGTTGCGGAAATCCGAGACGCGGCGCCGGATAAAAGTGTTTGGGTTCAGCTTAAGAACCAATCACACGCCGGAAAGGCACGGGCGCGGAAACTTCCGCGACCCTCTCTAGCGGCTGCCGGGGCACACTCATTGTAAAGGCAAAAAGCTGATGTGAAAAGGCAAAAATCAGAGGGCTTGCATCGTAAATCGTGAATAGAAAATGCGTATCTTTCCTATTCACGATTTACGAATTTTCGCCGCGCCGTGGGGCGCACAAAGGGGGCGTCGCCCGCCAGGCCAGCGGCTTGTGAGTAACGCGCCTGGAAAGTTTTGGCGGCTGTTCCGGCGCGGAGACGGCTTGTCAAAGGAAGGCGTGCCGTCTGTAACCGTACATAAGACGCAGGCGCGCTCCCGCTTTGCTAAAAGGAAGACGGAAGTCTACATCAGCCGGGTCGGCTCAGACGGCGGCGGGTCGCCAGCCGCGGGCGGTTGCCTGTCCGGTTCGCGCACGGGCGCGGGCGGCGAAGGCTGCGTGTCCGGGGGGAGCGGCACGGGCTCTGGCTGCGAAGGGTCCGGGACTATCGGGTCTTCAGGCCCAACGGGCGCGGGGTCCGGCTCACCCGGCTGCGGCAAAGGCTCATTCGGCTGCGGCGGATCGGTGTTCGGGTTACGACTCATAAACCTCCCAGTCTGTGCTTTCATCTTCGGCGTGGATTTTCATCCCTCATCCCTGTTTCTCTGCACGTCGGCTGCGACGAAGCGGATCATGCGATAGTTGATGTGCGGGGGAAGGGCGTCGCGCAAAGGGCGCAGCAGTTCTGTTCCCAACTGCTCGATGGCCTTCTCGATTAAAGCGCGGTCGGTAATGGAGACGTGGCGCGAGATGTCGAAGGGGCGGCCCATAGTGATGCAATCAGCTAGATGTTTTTCGACGGTTATCTCGGTCAAGCCGCGTCGCTCGCAAATCTCCTCAATGGAAAGTCCCTCGTTGTAGAGCGCGTAAGTCTCGTCAACCGTGTTGACGGACTTTGCCTTCGGAGCCCTGGTGGACGAAGACGCAGGGCTGAAGCCTTCGACGGCCAGCGCGCTCAAGGAAGTCTCCGGCAGGGCCAGCTCGACGCTCGCGCGCTCGCGCATCACTTCGCCGCCGAGCGCGGTTAGCGAGACGGTCGGGTACGAGCCGCCCGTCACCTTGAGGCATCCGGCGGCGACGAGCGCGTCTATGTAGATCATCAGCTCGTCCTGCGTCATGTCGTCCAGAATGCCGTAAGTGGAAAGCTGGTCGAGCCCGGACTGAAGAACGTTTCGCGCGCGCGAGCCGCGAAGCGTTGAAGCCAGCATCCCCTTGCCGAAGCGGCCCCCCATGCGCGCGGCGCAGGCCAGAATCTTGCGGACAAGGAGGCCCTCCTCCTCAGTCAGAGCGCGGGCCTGCGTGACGGTAATCTCGCGCGCCTGGGCCGTGGCGGCCGCCACCTCCGCACGCTCGCCCGCGAGCCTCATGCGGGAACGGTCGTCAAGCTCGCGCTCCAGGTTAAGCCCGGTCGGCACGTGCTCCATGACGAAATCATCCACCACGCCGGGCTCGTCTAGCGGCGCAACGCCTTTCGGACGGCGCTCAATTGTGCCGCCGGCTGGCCTGGTGCAGTTGCCGCACGTGCCGCAGTTGGCGGAATGATGCGTGTCACCGAAATAGTCCAGGATGAAGGCGCGGTAGCAGCTCTCCGTGTAGCAGAAGCTAATCATCTCGCGGAGCTTACGTTGTTCGAGCGCGGCGCGGCGCGCCACCTCGTGCGGGCGTATGCGCAGGCTCGTCGCCGGGCGCTCGTCCAGCATCAGGACGCCACGCGTGCGCCGCGCGGGGCTATAGTTGATGACGCCAGACGAGCTCAATTGCGAGAGGGCGCGCCGCGCGGCGGCCACGTCCATCCCGAGCCCTTCGGCGAAATCCGCCACGTCCAATTCAATGTCGGCGCGCTCGTTGAGGTCGTAGCCGCCGAGCAAGCCAAAGAGCACCTGCCGCGCCTTCGTGTCTCGCGCCCCGAGGCTCTCCCTGGCTTCGTGCGGCTTGACGAGCAGGCGCAGCGCGGCGCGGTTCTCGTTTGACGAGCCGCGCTCTATGTGGCCGGCTTTTTCGAGGATGATGAGGGCAGATTGCACAGCCATCTCGTTGCGGATTCCGGCGCGCGCGGCCACCTCGCTGACCGACAGCTCAATGCGCTTCTGATTGGTCGCGACCAGCGCCTGGTAGACGCGCGCGACCGTCTCGGGCGGAGGATACGAGCCTTCTATAAAATAGTCCTGCGTGCGCTTGTCAGCGTAGTTGAAGAGCAGCACGCAGGACGAAGGCAGCCCGTCACGCCCTGCGCGCCCGATCTCCTGGTAGTAAGCCTCAATCGAGCCGGGCATCTGGTAGTGAGCGACAAATCGTATGTCAGCCTTGTCAATGCCCATGCCGAAGGCATTGGTGGCGACGATCATCTGCGTGCCCCCGGACATGAAGGCGTCCTGCGCGCTCGTCCTGGCAGCCTCATCCATCCCGGCGTGGTAGCCCGTGACGTTGAGCCCCGCGCTGCGGAGCCTTCCCGTCACCTGCTCGACGGCCTTACGCGTGGAGGTGTAGATGATGCCGGAGCCCGCGTGCGTGGCGGCGAGTTGTCTGATGTGGACGATCTTCTCGCGCTCCTTCTGCGTGTGGACGACCGAGATGGAGAGGTTTGGGCGGTCGAATCCGCTGACGAAGGCGCGCGGCTCGCGCAGGTTAAGCTGCTCGATGATGTCGGCGCGGACGTAGGGCGTGGCGGTCGCCGTCAGCGCGGCTATCTGCGGACGCCCGATCTCCTCTATGGTCTGGCGCAGGCGCAGGTAGTCAGGCCGAAAATCGTGTCCCCATTGCGAGATGCAGTGCGCCTCGTCAACCGCGAAGAGCGAGATGTCCATCGAGCGCAGGGTCTCGACGAAGTGTGCGCTGCGGAAGCGTTCGGGGGCGACGTAGACGAGCTTGTAGAGGCCGCGCCGCACACCCTGGATGCGCGTCTTCTGCTCCTCGAAGGGAATTGAGCTGTTGATGAAGGTGGCCGGGAGGTTGCGAGCGGCAAGCGCGTCAACCTGGTCTTTCATGAGCGCGATGAGCGGCGAGATGACGACGGTCGCGCCCGGCTTCATCAACGCGGGCAGTTGATAGCAGAGCGATTTCCCGCCGCCGGTCGGCATCACGACCACTGTGTCGTGTCCTTCCAGGATGGCCTTGATG
>DATEMM010000252.1:0-13860 GCA_035275605.1 Pyrinomonadaceae bacterium | reverse complement strand
CGATTGAATTATCAAGTTCAATCGTCCCTCCGGGACTCCCTTTATCTCACCATTCTATCCCCAGGGCTGAAGCCCTGGGCTATTATCCGTCGCCCCTGACGGGGCTGTTGACTGCTCACTGCTCGCGGCTCACTGCTAACTTTTCACTCATCACTTACTTTTACCTGTTGCCCGTCGCCTGGCTGACGACGCGCGAGTTGATGATCTTGCCGGCGGCGTCGAGGGTGAGTTCGATGACGGCTCCGGACGAATCCCTGACGCGGCGGACGGTCTGCCCAGCGGTGTTCGTCGTTTCGTTCAGGACGGTCGAGCCGAGGTCCGTGATGCTGCCCAGGGTGCGCTGATTGAGCACCTTGCCCGTATTGTCGAGCGTGCGCTCCAGAATATTGCCCGTGCGGTCAACCGTGCGCTGCACTGTCTGGCCGAGCTGGTTGACCGTCTGGCTCAGCAGGCCGTTCGGAGCCGTCAGGTTGCCGAGCGTCTGCGTAACAGCGCCCCCTGGCCCAAGCGCCGAACCCGCGACGCCCCCGACCGTGCCGACCGTGTTGTCCACTGTCTGCAACAGGCGTTCGAGGATTTGCGGGTTGCGGTCGATGGTCGTCAGCGTCCGGTCTATGATCGCCGCCACGTTGTCGAGCCGCACTTTCAATAGCACTTCGGCGCGCACGCCCTTAATCGTCAGCTTCACCTTGTCAATCCCGACGTCTGCCCCGGCGGTCAGCGCTAGCAGGTTGGCGAGCCGCGCGTCGAGCGAGACTTTGGCCCTCAGATTCTCGACCTCAAGCGTGATCTCCTCCACGCTCAGGTTCGGTACGTCCAGCAGGACATCCGGGTCGCCGGAGGCCGCTTCCTGACGGCGGCGTTCACTGGCGGCCTGCTGCCGCTGTATGTCCTCTTGTGAGAGCGGGCGCACGGGCGTTACCGGCGGCGGAGTCTGGTTCGGGCGCGGGCGGGCCTGAGTCGGCTGCTGCGGCTGCCCCGCGGTGGTCGTGCTGCCCGTGATTGAAGCGTCGTTGTTGCCGCTCGATGTCGTACTGTTCTGCGCCGAGATGGCGTAGGCGCTCAGTAGACAAACGAGCAGAGTTACTACTCCGAAACGAGAAAGCTTGTTCACTGTGATGGTCTCCTCCTGAACAGTCTAAATGAAAACTGCAAGTTCAGCCTGTAGGCCGAAAAGGTCGGGGGTTTCGTCTTTAGACATCTCCGTCTATCAAGGGGAGAGAGTGCCGGACGTCTGTTATCTCAAAGCATAAGGGTTCGAGGGCTTCAAATAGGGGGCGAATCTTTTAAGGCGCAGTGCCGGGCGCGCGCCGGGCGCTCAAACGCTCTATGACGCGCTCAAGGGTGGCGCGGAAGCTAACTCGCCCGCGCACGTTTCTCATCAACAAGTTGATCTCATCCGCGCCCACGGCGACGCCGACGCGAAGGGAGAGCCCGCGCGCAGTCTCTTCGCCGACTTCCACGGTGGTCGAGGCCGCGAAGTCGCGCTCGGTGATGCGCCGCTCCGTAATGTTCAGCTCGAAAGTCTCGTTGGCGCTCGTCCGGTTAGCAGGCCCGCTTTCCGGTTGTTGCGCGACCGGGGCAGAGGCGTTTGCGCCGCCGCCGGTCTGCGCGGAGACGGAAGCGTATAAAGCGACTGCGACCGCGAAGCTGAGCGCGAGGTGTAGAAGATTATGCTTCAACGCGGAGTCCCTCCGTTCGGTCTTGAGTTCGGGGCGGGCTGCGCGGTCGGCTGTGGCGGGGTGTTCTCCGGCTGTGGTTTCACCTCGTCCGTGGCGGGCACTTCGCCGAGCGCTTCGGCGACGATTCGCTCGATGTCCGCGAAGCGGCTGACGATCTTGAGGCGGATGCCTATGTTGCGATAGGTGACGCCGGGCTCGACCGGGCGCGGCAAATTCTCCCGCTCAGCTTCCCAGACCGTATCCTGTCTGGGCTTCCCCGGAAATTCGACGGTCGGGTTCGGGACGACCTCGAAGAGCAGTTCCCTGGCGGTGACTGTGGCCGTGATCGCAACGTCGGCCGTCTCCACGGGAACTTGCGTAGCAGTTTGCTGCGCAGCCCCTCGCGGAGCGTCGCTTTGCTGAGCGGGCCGAGCCACTGTCGCTGCTGCTGGGGCGCTGCGTGCCCTTCTCTGTGCCAGGGCCGTGCTGGCACAGGCACAGGAGAGAAGAGCCGCGCCTAAAGTTAAAGTTATCGTCCTACTCACAGGGAAGCCCTCCCGAAATTTCAATCCGGGGGATGGTTGCCGAACTATAGCAGGGGAATTTATGGGGATGTGACGCCGCTCAATATACGCAGTTAAGAGCGGAAGCGCAAGATTTTCATTCCTGCCTGGAAGGCAGAGAGGGCTGTCCTTCGCTCTCCTCTTCGGCTGCGGCGCTGTAGGCGCAGACGCGATTGCGCCCGCTGCGCTTGGCGCGGTAGAGGGCCGTGTCCGCCAGTTCCACCAGCTCAATGGGGTCGCGCGCGTCTTCCGGAAACGAGGCGACGCCGATACTGATGGTGATGCGATGAGTTTGCGGCGAGAGTTCCGCGGAGCTGTGGCGCGTGATGGGGAAATGGTGCTCCTCGACGGCGGCGCGCACGCGCTCGGCCGCCACCAACCCCTGCGCGTACTGCGCGTCTAGAAGGAAAGCCGCGAACTCCTCGCCGCCGAAGCGCGCCGCCACGTCGCCCGCGCGCAACGAGCGCATGATGACCGCTCCGACCTCTTCGAGCGTCTGGTTGCCGACCAGGTGGCCGTAAGTGTCGTTGACCTGTTTGAAGTGATCGAGGTCCATCATCAACACGCAGAAGGGGCGCGATTCGGCCTCCGCGCGCGCGGCCTCGCGGCGCAGCTCCGAGAAGAAGGATTTGCCGGTCAGGAGGCCCGTCAGCTCGTCGTGCACCAGCAGGCGGTGAATCTGGCGCTGGAACTCGCGGTCAATCTCGTCGAGCATGTCGAAGCGCAGGAGGTGCTCACCGATGACTATCTTGTCGCCGTCCTGCAACAGCTCGTCCGAGATGAGCTGGCCGTTGAGCACCGTGCCGTTGGTCGAGCCGAGGTCCGTGATGCGGTAGCGCGCGAAGCCAGACTGCGGGTCGCGCTCGGTCGTGATGCGCGCGTGAAGGCGCGAGGCGCGGGCGTCGTTGACGCGCACGTCGGCTTCGAGGGCACGCCCGAGGATGACCTCGTCGCGTTCGAGCGGGATGGGCACGGCCAGCAGCTCGCCGCGCAGAAAGACCAGTGCCGGACGCCGGTCGCGCCCGCGTCCAGGCATCTCTAAAGTGTCTTTATCAAAGTTTTGGCTCAACTCAATCCGGCGCTTCTTCCCCAAAGTATTCGCGCACATCTTAGCCTGCCCAGGGCCGGGGCGGCAATAATGACTGCGTCATCCGGGCGGCTGGTGAATCCAGCCGAAATGCGACCCTTCGCCGCAGAGACGCGCTTGTCTGTCCGGGTGGTCGTCTCCTATAATCATCGCACGCCTCTTAATTCGGACGATGACGGCAGCGCGCTTAAACGGGGCTGCCGGGCGTAAAGAGCTTTTACCGAGGAAGGACTGAGTTGAAAGAAGAAGTAAACACGACGACATGCCCCTGGGCCGCGCAGGAACTTTCGGTCGAGCGCGTGGCCGAAGCGCGGCTCCCAACCGAAATCGGCAACTTTAAGATCGCGGGCTACCGCTCGCGCACGAGCGACGAGGAGTACGTCGTCCTCTACAAGGGCGAGCTGCGGCCCGAACTCCCGACGCTGGTACGCATCCACTCTCAATGTCTGACGGGCGACGTGTTCGGCTCGACCAAGTGCGACTGCGGGCGGCAACTGCGCCGCGCGATGGAGATGATCGAGAGCGAGGGGCGCGGCGCCATCGTCTACCAGCAGCAGGAGGGACGCGGCATCGGCATCATCAACAAGATTCGCGCCTACGCTCTACAGGACGAGGGCGCGGACACGGTCGAGGCCAATGAGCAGTTGGGCTTCGCCGTGGACTTGCGCGAGTACAGGCAATGCGCGGAGGTCCTGTTCGACATGGGGCTGTGCCAGGTGCGCGTCCTCTCGAACAACCCCTTGAAGATTCGGGCGCTCGAAGAAGCCGGTCTCGAAGTGGTCGAGCGTGTCTCAATTGAAGTCGAGCCGCCGAAGTGCGCCTCTCACTACCTCAAGACCAAGAAAGAGAAGATGGGGCATCTGTTGAGATTCGATATTTAGACCCCAAAGGGGTCGAATAGCGTAAGAAAGGGATTTAGACCCTGAAGGGGTCGCATATTCAACATTGAGTATGCGACCCCTTGAGGGTCGAATTCATTTCTGACGCTGTTCCAGGGGCGGCGCTCACCTACGGGTCGCTCTGCCCCTGGCTATTTTATTCGACCCCTTCGGGGTCAGGAACACTTCGTGACTAGGGTTAGGCTCTCTGAGGCTATAATCATACTGACCCGCTACCCTAATTCCACTACTGCTTGCTGCGCAGTTCTTTGATGGCCGCGCGCGTGCGCTCGGCGTCGGGCGCTTTCGGCATCAGCTTCAGGTAGGTTTCCAGTTCGTCGGCGGCTCGCTTGTACTCGCGGTTCCCCCAGTAGATGCCGCCCAGGTAGCGGTGCGCGGCGGCGACCTCCGCGCTCTTCGAGGCGAGCGAGCGCTGCAACTCTTTCTCCGCGTCGCCGAGCTTGTGCTGGCTCATCAGGACAATACCCATGTACATGTGCGCGAGCGGCGAGTTGTCGTTTCGCTTCAGGGCCTCGCGAAGCTCCGTCTCGGCTTCACTGAACTTCTTCTGATTCATGAGCGCGATGCCGTAGTTGAGGTGAGGCATGAACTCGTCGGGCGTGAGTTTCACGGCCGAGCGGAGCGCATCGGAAGCCTCTTCCGCCTGCCCCAGCCTGAGATACTGCACGCCCAGTTCGTTGAGGGCGAGCCCGAAGTTGGCGTGCATGGCGACGGCGGCCTTCAAACGCTCGATGGCCTTTTTGGTGTCACCGGCGCGTGCCGCCTCCAGCGCCTTTTCGTAAAGCTCCACGGCCGGGGCCGGGACGCCCGCGAGCGCCGGGTTAGCGCCCGCTTTCATCTTCAGGTAGACGGGAAGTTTATAGATGGGCGCGTCGCCCTCCAGGTAGAGCGATTCGGTCGCCGCCTCGTATTCTTTGCCCGCGTCAATGTTGATCTGATAGCGCCCGCCCGACAGATTATTGAAGGTAAAGTTTCCGTCCTCGTCCACGACGGTGGTTCGCGTGCCCGAGTCAGGGCTGTCGAGCGTGACCCTGATGCGTATGTCCGGCAGCTTTCCAGTGGGAGAATAAATGCGCCCTTGAATGGAGCGACGCCCGCCGGAGCCTGCCATCTCCCCGCGGCCCGCCCCGACGGATTGTGCCGAAATCATCTTGACGGGCAGCAGCAGAAGCAGGAGGGCGAGGAGGGACGATCCGGTGAACAACGGGAGAGAGGTACGACGGACAGAAATCGAGTCCAGGGAAAGAGACATCGCGACGCGTTTCCTTTCTGATCGAAGTTAGGGGTTTTAGAAAGCGTCCCGCGCGGTTATTTTTCCTTCTCGCGCAGCGCCTTGATCGTCCCGCGAATCCGTTCCGCGTCGGGCGCTTTGGGAGTCAACTGCAAATATTTTTCCAGCGCGTCGGCGGCGCGCTTGTACTGGCGATTGTTCCAGTAGATGCCGCCCAAATAATAGTAGGGCATGCCGAGCTTGTCGCCCCCTATCTCAAGCGTGCGCTGCAACTCCTTTTCGGACTCGTCGTACCTGCGCAGTCTGAGCAGGGTGAGGCCCAGATACATGTGCGCCGGCCAAGAGGCGTCGTTCTTCTTCAGGGCCTGGCGCAACTGCGCCTCCGCCTCGGCCAGTTCCTTCTTTTCCAGCAGCGCAATCCCATAGTTGAGTCGCGGCGTGAAAGCGTCGGGCGTGAGCTTGACCGCCGACTGGAGAGCCTCGGTCGCTCGGCCAGCGTCGTTTAGCTTCAGGTACTGGACGCCCAGCTCGTTGAGCGCCAGCGCAAAGCTCGGATAGTAAGAGATAGCGGCCTTCAACTGCTCGATGGCCTTTCGGCTATCGCCCGCCTGCGCAGACTGTAGCGCCTTGTCAAAAAGCTCGATTGCGGCCTTAGGCACGTCGGCCAGGGCGGCGTTGATGACCCCTGGCTTCGCGCCCGGCGCGCTGGCGGCGCGGCGTTTGGCCATCAGGTAAACCGGCACGTTGAAGATGCGCGGCGGGCTGGACGTGCCGATCCGGCTGCCTCTCATGCTGGAGCTTCCGGGCTCGTCTATGTAGACGTTTTCCCTAGCGACCTCATACTCGTCCCCGGCCTCTATGACCACGGTGTAGGAGCCCGGCACCAGGTTCTTAAAAGTGAAGGTCCCGTTGACGTCGGCGTAGACCGTAATGGTGCTGTTGCTCGTGCTCTCAAGCTTAACCTTGACGCCGGTGATGTCTGCGCGCCGTCCCGAAGGGAAAAAGATACGCCCCTGAATGCTGTGCCGCCCGCCCGTGCCCGTGTAGTCGATCCCCTGGGCGAAGGTCTGTGTGAGCGAGGCGCTCGCCAGCACCAGCGCGGCGAGCAGGATGTTGTATGAAAGGAATCGGCGATGAGCGAGTGCTCGACCTGTGACGGGAAGAATCATAACGGACAACTCCTTTCTCGAAGCAGCCAAAAGGTCGAGAGATGATTAATGAATTATGCGCAGGTGGAAACAGGATACCACTGGAAAAAGAAACGGGAGGGGCACGAAATTTCGTGCTCCTCCCGACAAAGGCTCTCCCGCGGCCAGGGCCTTAGTAAGCCCTGGCCCGCAGGAAAGGCAATCGTTAGAACGAAAACTTCGCGCCCAACCGAAGCGTGGACGGGAACTGGAAGACGAGACCAGTGCCGTAGAACGGATTGGGAACTTCCAACGCTCTCTGCAGGGCCGAGCCGGCGGGAATGCCGGGGATGCCGCTGCCGAGTCTCAGCGTCTCATCCTGACGGATGGCGCGCTGAGCGTTGGTGACGTTGAACCAATCCACCTGGAAGCGCAGCTCACGATTCTCGCCCATGCGGATCGGGTAGTAAGCGCCCAGGTCGAGCTGGAAGGTCGTCGGCGTGCGGGTCTTACCCGTGACCGGGTTGATGGCCGTGCCGCGCGGAACCTCGAAGCCCTCGTTGTCGCCATAGACCGGATGCGGGATTAGCGCATTGAACGGCTGGCCGGACTGGACATAGAAGTTGCCGGAAACCATCAGTTTGAACGGCGTGCGGTAGCTGCCGTTGAACTTGAACTGATGCGGACGGTCGTTCGGCAGACGTCCGTAGGTGTTGTTGAGCAGGTCAGGCAGGTCGAACAACGAGGTGATGTTCGGGTCGGACTGACCGTTGTCGTTGCGGAACAGACCTTCGTAGTTACCGATCAGGCTGGAGAAGACGTAAGAAGCGATGAACTGATAGTTGTTCGTGAAACGCTTCGTCGCCGTGAACTCCATGGCGCGATAGTAACGACGGGCGCGTCCGAAACGCGTGCCGATGGTTGACTCGGCCAACCTGTCCGTCAGGCTCTCGCCAGGGTTGAACAGGAAGTAGTGCTCGCCATCGTCGAAGGATCCGTCTTCAATGACCGAACCCTGCGCGCGATAGATGCCGCGGGCACCGATGGCCAGGTCCCTGGCAATCTCGTACTCGAAACCGGCAGTCACTTCATTGACGGTCTGAGGCTTCAGATCGGGATCGATCGGCGTGGCTTCGCAGCCGAGGCAGCCGAGGCCGGAGGCCGTGCCAGCGATGATGACCGAGCCCACGGGCGCGTTCAGACGGCTGGCGTTGATGTTGCGATCGAGCTGAATATCGTCGCCGCCAGCGCGGACGTTGATATCAAGCGGGATCGGCGTCTCAAGGTAGCGGGCGAAGTTGACGAACAACTTGCCGCGGCCCTGACCCGTGAAGTCCCAAATCAGGCCAACGCGCGGTTGCAGGTTGTCCTTGAAGTTGTTGAGCTTCAGGTAGGTCGAATCCGTACCGTAAGCCTGCTGGTAGTCCCAGCGCAGGCCGAAGTTGAACTGGACGTTCTTCGACAGTTTGAAGTCGTCCTGAATGTAGAAGCTCTCGACGCGGGTCGAGGTGAAATCATCGCCCGTGTTCAGGAAGAAGTCGCGCACGCGAGCCCTGTTGAGCACGAGGATCGGGTTGGCCAGCAGGCGAGCCGCCGTCAGCGTCGGGTCCGTGATCGCCGTGGTAATACCGGCCGGGCCAACGCCCGCAGTGATCAACTGCTGGAGGCGGGTCGTGTAGACGGCCACCGGGCACTGGGCCTGGGTGCCGACCGCTGTACAGATACCGAACCCGTTGGTGATGCGAACGCCGCCCGGCATGGTCGTGGACGGGAAAGCCGCGCCCGTTTCTTCACCGAAGGGATCGCCGAAGTTCCTGGGGCCACCGCTGGAGGTGGTCAGAATCTTGTAGCGGTTCTCGTTGAACTCGAACCCGTACTTGATGGTGTGACGGCCGTAGATGTTCTGGAGTCTCGCGGCCAACTCAAAGCGGTTGCGCTGCTGGTCGGAGACCAGGCCGAAGCCCGCGCGAGTAAAGTTGCGCTCCAGGGTGCCGCCACGGCCATCAACGAAAGCGATGAAGAGACCGTTGCTCGCCTGGACGTTGGTGTCCGTCGGAGTCAGGATCGCGCCGCCCCTCTGAATCGCCAGGTTGTCCTGGATCAGGGACTGGCCGGCGACGGCCGCGTCCGGGATGGTGTTGGCGCGCTGGAAGTGTAGACCGCCCATGAACTCGCCGATCATGGTCGGGGTGATGGTCGAGTTCAGGCGAAGCGCGTAGTTGTGGCCGCCCGTCTCGATGACGCCCTGGAACTGGTGCACGTCGGTGCCGAAGCCGTTATCCGGGACTCTGGCGTTGACGCGGAACAGGAAGCCTTCCTGCTTGGTGAAGTCACCGAAGGTCGAGAAGGTCAGGGTGTTGCTGTTGTTGATAGCGTAGGTCAGCTTGCCAGCGTAGAACGGCGTCGTCACCTTGTTCTCGACCGGCAGGTGGAACGTCTGCGTGCTGAAGAAATTCTCGCGGCGCTGCGGGTTGAACGCGCCGAAGAACCAGAGCTTGTCCTTAGCAATCGGGCCGCCGATGTCGAAGCCGGCGTCGATTTCCGAGAAGCCCGTCGGAGCAGCGCCCGTGAACGGGAGCGCAGTGCTCTTGACCGAACGGACCATGCCCTTGGTCGTGAAGTAGCCGAAGACGTCGCCGCGGAACTCGTTGCCGCCGCTCTTGGTGATGACGTTGAAAATACCGCCGGTGGCGCGGCCGTACTCGGCACCGTAGGCGCCCGTCTTGATTTCTACTTCCTGAACGAACTCGAACGGCAGGTTCGCGCCCGATCCGCCAAAGGCCGGGTCGGTCGTGTTCACGCCGTCGAGGATGTAGTTGTTCTCAGGTCCCGAGGAACCGGCGACCGAGGGGTCGCGGTCGCGGCCCGAGGCGTCGCGCAGGCCCGAGCGGGTCACGGTCGGCGCGATGGAGTAGAGCGACTGGACCGTGCGCTGCGTGGGGAAGTTTGAGAACTGCTCGGTCGAAACGTTCGAACCGCTTGTATTGTTCGTGACGTCAACAGCCGCACCGGCCACATCAGTGACCGTCACAGTGGCCGACTGGCCGGCGATTGACACCTGAACGTCAGCCGAGGAAGTCCTGGAGAGATTGACCTCGATGTCATTCTTGGTGGTCTCGGCGAAGCCGGCGGTGGCGGCAACGACAACGGAGTACCTTCCCGGGGGAAGATTCAGCACCGTGTAACGCCCCTGGTCATCCGTAGTAGCCGTCTGGGGACGAATCAAATTCGGCCCCGATACGGTGACGGTGGCGTTTGGCACAGCGCCCCCCTGGGGGTCTGTGACCGTGCCTTCAATGGAACCAGTCGTTGAGGTCTGTGCCATCGCGCCGCCCATAGTAAAGAGCGCCAGGCACAGGGCCAACAACGACATGGTAAAGATTCGCATTTTCATGCTCACTATTCCTTTCTTGTTGTGCATTTCATTTATGCTAAACATGCTGCTCCCTTTTCAGTGCCGTGGTCTTGGGCGAGGGGTAAATATGGCCTTTAAGGGCCGAGCAACATGAGTTTTGTTTACTGTAGAGAATCCTTGATTCCTCATCGCGGACGAAATCTGCAACTATTATGCCTTGCCCCGACGGGGGGGTCAATCCATGCTTATTCTTGGGTTTAGCCTCAATTCGCGAGGGGGTAGCCCCGCCCCTGAAATCCAAAAAAATGGTCGGAATCCAGAATTTCAAACGACGCGCCGCCCCTGCCGCTTTCCTCCCGCTCGGCAGAGGCTATGGCCCCAGCGCCTCATCCCTGAGCGCGGAGCCCCAAAGAATGTTAGAATCTTCGGGCAAGGAAAGCTTGTCTATCCGCATAACAAGAAAGTTTATGAAGGACGTGCCGGAGCGCATCTACCGCGATCCAGTTCACAATATCATTCGCCTTCGCGCCGATACAGACGTAGGCCGCCTGATGGTGCGATTGATTGACGCCCCGGAGTTCCAGCGCCTGCGTCGCATCAAGCAGCTCGGTCTGGCCCTCTATACTTACCAGGGCGCGGAGCACTCTCGCTTCACGCATTCGCTGGGCGTCCTGCACCTGATGACGCGCGTCCTCAACCGCCTCGGCGAGAAGTACGAGGTGTCGGTGGAGGACCGCGCGGCGGCCTGCGCGGCGGCGCTCCTGCACGACGTCGGCCACGGCTCCTTCTCGCACGTCATGGAGAAGGTGCTCGGCTTTCATCACGAGGCTTGGACCGTGCGCGCCGTCCTCAGTGATGAAACGGAGGTCGGGAGTCTGCTGCGCTCGTACTCAAAGGAACTGCCCGAGCGCGTCGCAAGCATCATCGAGGGACGGTTTCAGCCGGCGGCGCTCGCGCAGCTCGTCTCCTCGCAGTTAGATGTTGACCGGATGGACTATCTCCTGCGGGACTCCTTGATGACGGGAGCGAAGTATGGCATCTACGATCTGGAATGGATCATCAACGCGCTCCAGATAGACGAGGAGAATGACCGCATCTACGTCGCGGCGCGCGGCCTCTACGCCGTCGAAGAATATTTGCAGGCGCGCTACTACATGTTTCGCCAGGTCTACTTCCACCGCACGCTGCGCTCGGCCGAAGCCGTCCTGCGCTCTGTGCTCAGGCGCGCGCTCAAACTTCTGGAAGACGGCGAAGAGGTGTGGTGCGCGCCTGGAACAGCTTTTGAGAAAGTACTGCGCCGCGCGCCGCTCTCTTTGAGCGAGCACCTGGAGATGGACGATTCCGATGTGCTCTTTCACATCAAGCAGTGGCAGCGCAGTAGCGATCCCGTCCTCAGTGACCTCAGCCGTCGCTTCACCGGGCGGCGACTCTTCAAGGCGATTGACCTTGATATGCCGCCGGAGGAGCGCCAGAGCTTTCTCGCGGCGGCGCGCGAAGAGGTGGCGCGCGCGGGCTACGAGCCCGAGTACTATTTCATAGAGGACCACGCGGGCGACGTTCCCTACTACAACTACTACACGCCCGCGGGCGCGGAGCCGAAGGCGCGCATCTATGTCGAGGACGGTTACGCGCGCCCCGTCGTGCGCGAGATCAGCGAGGTCAGCGAAGCCGTGCGTGGCCTCCAACGCTACCAGCTCAACCGCGTCTGCTTCCCGCCCGAAGTGAAAGAGAAGGTGTACACCCTCTACCACGGCGTCGCTCCGTCCGAGCAGACGTTGACGCAGACGGCGGATTAGAGGGCGCAGCTTATGAACTTCGGCTTTCTTCTTTTCCCGAACGCAGAGGAGCTGGACCTGGTCGGCCCCTGGGAGATCGTCAACGTCTGGCACAAGGTGGCGGGCGGCCCTGATTGTTTCACTATCAGCCAGACGGGCGGCCTGATAAGTTTCGCCAAAGGCATGCGAATCGACTCCGACTACAGCTTCGACGATTGCCCGCAACTTGATTACCTCTTGATTCCCGGCGGACAGGGAACGCGCGCGGAAGTCTCCAACGCGAAGCTGCTTGAGTTCGTCCGCAGGCAGGCCGCTTCGTGCAGGGAGATTCTCTCCGTCTGTACCGGCTCCTTCATCCTGGAGGCAGCCGGGCTGCTCAAGGGCAAGAGCGCCACTACGCACTGGGGCTCGCTCGACAGGTTGCGGGCGCTCGCTGGCTTGCGCGTCGCGGAGAAGCGCTTCGTGCGCGACGGCAACGTCTGGACGGCCGCGGGGGTTTCGGCGGGGATTGATCTGGCGCTCGCGCTCGTCGCGGATCAGGCGGGCGAGGAGGTCGCAGGCCAGGTGCAGCTCTACGCGGAGTATTATCCAAACGGCGAGAGATTCGGCGAGGCGCATCTCAATCCGCAGGCACCGGCGTACTTGAAGTCTTACTAATCAAGCAGATGTTCAAGCCTCGTCCCTTCCCTCTCATCCTCCTGGCCTGTGCGCTGCTCTCGAACGCCTCTGCGCAAACGAATCCACAAAGAATCAGAGTGGCCGTGCTCGATTTCGGCGAAACGCAAACGGGAAAACGAGCGGCCGCTAAACTTTCCCTCTCGCTGCTCTCAAGCGATCAACTGCTGCTGGCGGACCGCGAAGAGAGCGGCGCGGCGGCGCGCGGCGCTGGCTACAACGGGTCGCTCAACATGACGTTGCAGGAAGCGCGCGACCTCGGCGGGGCAATCGGCTCCGACCTCTACGTCACGGGCGACGCGCAGACCCTGCGTCGCTCCTCGTCCACACGGCCCGTTTACTACGAGGCTTATGCTTCCGTCTTCGTCGTCAGCGCGCGGACGGGCAGGCTCGCGATGTGGGACCGCCCGAGCTTCGAGGCGGCGACGCCCGAAGAGGCCGAGCAGGCCCTGCTCAGGGAGTTGGAAGGGCGCGCGAAGATTTACGCGAGCGCGATTGAGAGGGCACGCGAAAGCGAGCGCGCCGAACGCGCTCAGGTGTTGGAGCGCGTCGGCGCTCCTGTGCCAGTCATCGAAGACGTGCCCGAGGACGAAGCCGCCGCCGAGCGCGAAGGGCTGCGCCTGCCGCAACCCTACAGGCGGTTACGCCCTCCCTATCCTGAGACGGCCGAGCGCGCCGACGCGGAAGCCACGGTCGATGTCCAGGTGGAGATTGACGCGGAGGGCGAAGTCTCCAGAGTGGAGGTCGTGCGCTGGGCCGGGTTCGGGCTGGACGAGGCGACAATCAGCACCGTCCGCCAGCTACACTTCCGGCCAGCCAGGCGCGACGGCAGAGCCGTTCCCATGCGCGTCCTGCTGCGCTATAATTTCCGCCGCCCACCCAAAGAAGGCAAACGGTAAAAGTAGAAAGGCAGAAGAACAGGAGGTGAAAGTTTTGAAGCGTCTTCGTACCGTCTTTCTGCTTTCGCTTTCACTTCTGCCTTTCGCCTTTTTACTTCTCCCTCCTTTCCCTTCTCAGGCTGCCCGAAACGACGCGCGCGAAGCGCGGCTCGCGGTTTTTGACGACGCATGGGAGACGGTGCGCGACCGCTACTACGACCCTGGGTTCCACGGGCTAGACTGGCAGCAGGAGCGGGAGAAGTTTCGCCCGCTCGCCGCCGAAGCGCGGGACACGGCAGAGCTCTACGGCGTGCTGCGCCGTCTGCTCTCCACCTTGCGCGACGCGCACACGCGCGTCTACGCGCCCGACGAGCGCTTCGACTGGCGACACCCGCGCTTCCTGAGCGTCGGCATCTCCGTGCGCGAAGTCGGCGGCGCTCCGGTGGTCGTCTCGGTCGAGCGCAATTCGGAAGCCGAACGCGCGGGCCTGCGCGCAGGCGATGTCGTGACCAGCATTGACAGCGAGCCTGCGCTCGCTCTCTTCGCGCGTCGTTTGAAAGAGCAGGCGGCTTCTTCGACACTCGCCGCCACGCGCTTGCAGGTGATGTC
>DATEMM010000251.1:0-3480 GCA_035275605.1 Pyrinomonadaceae bacterium | reverse complement strand
GAGGCTGACCTCCAGCTCGCGGTTGAGCATCTCTTTCGTCATGGCGAGCGCGAAGGACGGCCCCGAAGCCAGCCGCGTCGCCAATCGGCGCGCCTCGTCCTGTAGCTCTTCGGCCGGGACGACGCGGTTATAGAGGCCGAGCCTTTCGGCCTCCTCCGCCGATATAAAATCTCCTGTGTAGAGCAACTCGGTCGCTTTCGCCAGCCCAACCACTCTCGGCAGCAGGTAGGCCGCGCCCATGTCGGCTCCCGACAGCCCGACGCGGACGAAGAGAAAGGCAATCTTGGCCGTCGGCGCGGCGAGGCGTATGTCTGCGGCCAGCGCGATGCAAGCGCCTGCGCCGGCGGTCGTGCCGTTGAGGCTCGCGATGACGGGCTTCGGAAGAGTGCGTATGTTGCGGACCAGCTCGCAGGTCATGCGCGTGAATTCCAAGAGGCCCTGCATGTCGCGCTCGAACAGCGGGCCGATGATGTCATGCACGTCACCGCCCGAGCAGAAGGCGCGCCCCGCACCCGTAATCACGACAGCGCGCACCTCTTCCTCAAAGCGCAGGGCGGCGAACGCGTCCGTCAACTCGCGGTAGACCTCGAAGGTGAGCGCGTTGAGGCGCTCCGGGCGGTTGAGCGTGATGTAGCCGACGCCGTCGCTGGCTTCGTAGAGAAAAGATTTCGGAGAAAGCATAAAGGGGTTTTGGAATCGCTGAAAAGCTTTAGGGCCTGTACGTGCCCTCTTCGAGCGCCTGGATTTTCGCGGGCAAATTGCCGCTTCGCATCACCAGCACCATGTCCTCGGCCTGCTGTTTGGTGAAGCGGCCGGAGATTTCGCCGCTGTTCGTAATCTGCGATTTGATGAAAGCCACTGTTCGCACTTGCCGATTGAATATAAACGCAAGGTAGTTGTTAATGTTCGCGGCCGTCCAATTGCCGAGCCGCTCTGCTCCCGTGGGGTTAAGCTCGAATGCTATGGTGTAATTTTCTGTCTTATCCACATGGCTTGTCGCCTCATTGCTTCTCGCCTCGGCGCTGCTCACGTGTTGCCCGGTGATCACCGGCGCGCGCTCCACTATGACGTAAGTTTGCGGGCCGTCACCTCTGTCCAGGTAGGGCAGCACTTCCTGGTTATCGCTCGTCACGGCTTCTTCCGCCTGCGCCCGCGTCGGGTAAGACTGCGACGGGGCAGGGCTCGGAGGAGACACGACGGCGCGCAGCTCCAGCCCTTCTGACAGCAGAATGCTTTTGACGCGCTCGGGATCGAGCGTGCTGGAAATCCGCAGCCTGAGCCGGTTCGATTGGGCTCCGCCCTCCCTTTGCAGGTTGCAGTAGATGTCCAACTGCTCGCAGCGCTTCTGCATCACGGCAATCGTCTGCGCGATGTTCTGCTCCAGTTGCGTGCCCCCGCCTTCGACGGCGAGGACCAGGTAGCTGCCTCCCCTATCCGGAGGCGGCGCAACCAACCGCCCGACGCGATTACAGGCCGCGAGCAGGCTGATGAGCAACAGCACCGGTAACACCGAAAGCAGTTTGTGTGATGTTTTCATCGCGCGCCTTTCAGAGACACACTCTCGCGCGAGATGATACACGAAGGCGGCGAAAATCAGGCTATTTAATTACGTGGTAGTGTCCTAAATTGAATTACATGACATGAAGTGCGGAAAGTCTGCGAGAGCCCCGAAGGGGCGATAATTTGGTAGCCTGGGGCATCGCCCCTGGTCACATGCCGCCCATCGGTATTAGCCCTGAAAGGGCGTAATACATATTTCGCCCTTTCAGGGCTTAAGGTTGAATGCTGTGCCAGGTTCCTGGGGCGTTGCCCCAGGCTTCAATATAACGCCCCGTTGGGGCTTTCTGTGGCTTCCATCTGATCATGTTCTGTAATTCAATTTTGGACACGACCAATTACGTGGGCTATTTAATTGCGTAAGACGGCGATGGCCTCTATCTCGACCTTCGCCTCGTCTTCAAGCAGGCTTTTGACTTCGACCAGCGCCATCGCCGGAAAATGGCTCCCCATGCGCGCGCGGTATCGCTCCCCGACCTCGCGCGAGCGCGCGCGGTACTCTTCCTTTTCGGTCACGTAGATCAAAAGGCGTGCGATCTCTTCGGGCCTCCCGCCCGCCTCCGCGACCACGGCGATAACGTTGCCCAGGGCACAATCGAACTGCTCGACGAAATCCGCGCTGACGATTCGCTGCTCCTCGTCCCAGGCAATCTGCCCGGCGACGAAGAGCAGACGCCCGCCCGCCTCTGCCAGCACCCCGTTCGAGTAGCCGCGCGGCCTGCCCAGCGATTCCGGATTGATGAAGCGAAAAGACATGGGAAAATTTTTGATTTGCGATTTTTGATTTGCGATTGAAAGAGGACGAGAATTTAAATCAAAAAAGCCTTTAGTCCTTATCCAATCGCAAATCAAAAATCGCAAATCGTCAAAACATCACGCTCCCGCCGTCCACGTTGATCGCCTGGCCGTTGATGCCGCGGCCCTCGTCCGAGGCCAGGAGCAGCGCAAGGGCGGCGACTTCCTCGGCGGTGATGAGCCGTCGCTGCGGGCTCATCTGTTCGAGGACGGCGCGGGCTTCCGTCTCGGACTTGCCCGTCTTGTTCGTGATGTTCGAGATGGCGTGCTCGGCCATCTCCGTTTCGACGTAGCCGGGACAGATGGCGTTGACGGTGACGCCCCTGGTCGCCACTTCCATAGCGCAGGAGCGCGTCAGGCCGAGCACCCCGTGCTTCGACGCGGTGTAAGCCGCGATGTAAGGCGCTCCCGTCTTGCCCGCGACGGAGGCCATGTTGATGACGCGACCCCAGCCCCGCTCGATCATCGCGGGCAGCGCGGCGCGCGTGCAGTAGAAAGTGCCCGAAAGGTTGACGGCGAGGTGCCTGTGCCAGAGCTCGTCCGAGGTCTTCACCAGCGGCGCGCTCTCGGCAATCCCTGCGTTGTTGACCAGAATATCAACGCCGCGCCCAAATCTCTTCGTCGCCTCCTCGAACATGGCGGTGACCGCGCGCGCATCCGCCACGTCACAGGAAAGGGGCAGGGCAGTGACCCCGCACTCCCGACTGACTTCTTCCGCGACCCGCTCGACCTGCTCACGGGTGCGCGCCGCCAGGACGACGTCGGCCCCCTCGCGCGCAAACGCCAACGCCACGGCGCGCCCGATACCTCGACCCCCGCCCGTGACCAAAGCAATTTTGCCGGTAAGTTTCAACATAAGTACTGAGTACCGCAGTACTGAGTACTGAGCAAAAGAAAGAAGGTCTTGTCTTTTAACTCAGTCCTCAGTACTCAGTACTCATCACTGATTTTCTATCTTCCTCGGCTCGCGTTTCTCTATGAAGGCTTTGACGCGCTCGCGCGCTTCGGGCGATTGGAAGCATTGCAGTTGGGCTTCCGTCTCATACTGGAGCATGCGTTCCAGGCTCGACTCGCCGCTCATGTAGACGGCGTGCTTGGCGGCCGCGATGGATTTGAAAGGCGCGTCGC
>DATEMM010000250.1:0-2648 GCA_035275605.1 Pyrinomonadaceae bacterium | reverse complement strand
GCGCAGTTGGCCCGCCCTGGGCGTCGTCGTTGCGCTCGTCCTGCTCGGCCTCTTCACGGGTCAACTCGGCGACCCGTTCGTGACCCGTGCTCCGGCGGCGGCAGCCCTGCCCATCGCCAGTCTTTATCTTCTGGCCTACCCGCTGCCGGCGATAATGCACAACCTGAATTTTAGCCGAGACCACGCGGCCTCCTGGGTGCTCTGGTCTTCGCCGGTTGCGGACCGCTTCGCCTTCGCCGAAGGAGTGCGTAAAGCCGTCACCTACAGAATTCTCTTCCCGCTCCTGGTGGCCCTGCTGCTCGTCTTCGCTCTCGTTTGGCGCGACCCCTGGCACGCGCTCCTGCACGTCGCGGCGGGCTGGCTAGTAATCGTCGGGGCCGGACACGCCGCGCAGGCCGGAATCCTGCGGAGGTTTCCTTTCAGCTCTCCGGCGGCGCGCGGCTCAATCACGGGCGGCGTCGCGCTCTTCGCCGGTGCCGTGAACGCCACGGCGATGTCGCTGGCCGTCATACATTATTTCGTCGTCCGCTCGATGTTTAGTTTCGCGGTCTACCTGGGGGTGCTGGCCGCCTTCGTGTTCGCGTTGCGCCTCGTCGCGCAGCGCACAATCAGGCAAAGGTTCGCCGTGGTGGCGTCGTATGAATAAACAGGAGATACGAACGCTGAAAGGTCAGCTCTTACTGCTCGGCGTGATGTTCGCCGGGAGCGTTGTCCTGGCCGTCTTCATAACGACGCAGCGTGGGTTCTTTGAGAAATTCATAGAGGAGAAGTACGGCGCGCTCCCGGCAAACCTGAAGCCTATGGCGGACGCCGCGGCCGAAGGAAAGATTGATCGGGAGGCTTTCAATAAACTCTCCACGGACGAGCGGCTGCTTCTTTACGATGATTGGATGACCCGCGCTGAGCCGCCGCCGCGAACGCCGCCCGCGCTCGTCAGCGCCGATGCTGGCCTGTACCTGGCGCGCGCCGAGCGCACACTGGCCGGTGGCCGCGAAGACCAGAAGCTGCGCGCGTTGAAATTTCTCGAACTGGCCAACTCCAAAGAG
Source organism: Pyrinomonadaceae bacterium (assembly GCA_035275605.1). GTDB lineage: Bacteria > Acidobacteriota > Blastocatellia > Pyrinomonadales > Pyrinomonadaceae > QHXM01. The sequence goes on along the minus strand of DATEMM010000250.1, from coordinate 1,602 downwards.
GCCATCCCCGTTCTGCAAAAAGCTCGTCAGTGGTCAATCAAGCGACAAACCGCTGAGCTGACCGTCAGGATAACGGAAACGCTCGAACGCATCGGGCACAATTAATCGCCAGGGAAGATTCCAGAATAACTCCTGAAGGAGAACTAACCATGAGTGACGACCCTAACGACAGGTCACAAAAGCCGCCTGACAACACGGGCCAGAATCCTTCCGGCCCGTACCAGCAGCCTCCTTACCAACAGCCGCCGTACCAGCAGTGGCAACAGCCGCCGCCGCAAGGTTATCAACAACCGCCGACGGGTTATCCGCCGCCGCCTGGCGGCTATCCCACACCGCCCGGAAACCAAGCGCCGAGTTGGCAGCAGCCCAACTCCTGGCAGCAACAACAGCAACAGCAGCAGCAAGCGCAGCAGGGCAGCAACAGCGGCGTCTGGGGGTGGGTCATCTTCATCCTCATCTTCGGCGTCGGCAACCTGATTCTCTACAATACGACCGGATGGCTCATCATCCCCATTCCGCGCAGGTAAAGGGGAGACGAGCTTTGGAAGCTTTAAACGTCACGAGCGCCGGCCCTTCGACTCCGGCGGCTAAGTCTCTTGCGCCGTACTGGATTTGGCCGCTGAGGCTGCCCGCGTCGGCGCGCCGCGCGACCCATGACTTCGCTGGACTGGCACAACCCTTCTGCGAAGGACAGCGCTGGATACCGTCCGCAATCGCCGTCGGCACACTGCCCTTTCTCATCTCTTACGCGTCAGGGCTTCCTGGGCATCAAATCGTCTCGGCCCTGCTCCTGATGATGCTCTGCCTGCCCTCGGCGCGCGAGGCCGACTGGGTCAAGGGAGTCGGCGTGATAGCGCTCGCTTACCTGGCACACTGCGTGGCGGTCATCGCGCTGGCTTACCTTGACCCGCAGGGGGTTGCGCCGCTTTTGCCCGGTGCGGAAAATTACTGGCGAAAGCAGATAAGCTGGATACAGACCGGAACGGACGCCGAATACCAGTTGTCGGCGTGGGTTCCCGCGCACCTGAAGCTGCTTCTGGCGGCCTTTCTCTTCAGCTACACTTCGCTTGGGGCCGTCATCTTCTACGAGGGCTTCTTCGAGGTGGACTTGATGAACTTTTACAATGCGCGGCTGATGGCCGAGAGCAGCAACCACGCGCTCTCGCTGGCGCTGGGCTGGCACGTCTGGTCCTGGCTGCGCGGGCTCGGGTACTTATTCATAGCCTTCGAGATCATCTCGTTTTCGCTCAGAAGAATGACGGGAATAAAGGACGGGGCGGCGCGCCTGCGTTGGCAGCGGGTGAGCATCGGCCTGGCCTTTCTTCTGGCAGACGGATTGGTTAAAGTAATCCTGCTTGAGCCGGTGCGCGAACAGATGATGTTCAATTTGAAGTAGCCCGGACAGAGCGGAGAAAGTAACTGTTATGATGGATCCAAAGGACGCCCCATACTACATAGGGCTGATCGCCGGGTTGATTATCGGAACGCTTGGGCTAAAAGCGCTCGGCGTAACCGGCATCTTCCAATTCATCGGCGCGCTCATCATCGGCGTCGGCATCGCCGTCGCGGCCGAGCGCATTCACGCGAGCAAGTGATTCGATT
>DATEMM010000249.1:0-9026 GCA_035275605.1 Pyrinomonadaceae bacterium | reverse complement strand
GAGCTGCGTGAGAGCGACCCTGATGCGCACCGTGCGTTGCATGACCTAGAGGAACTGGCGGCGGCGCGTAACAGCCTCCTGGTACCGATCAGGCTGCTCTGTGACGTGGAAGAGTTATGCCGCCGTGTGGTGCATCCCGCGAGAGTCGAAAAGCTCAAGGACATTAGCTCCGACAACACGCGTAGAAAATATGCGGAGCATACTGTATTGGAGCCGCAGCACGAGAACGTGCGGACTATTGACGTGACCGCGAAATCGCCGGACGAAAGCGCGGACGCGATTATGCGTGAGATAGAGCTGATTGGGAGGAGTAGTTATGAGTAGAGAAGGAAGACAATGTCCGGAGTGCCAGACGGTTCTTAAATTGGTGCTGCTCTCTGACCTGGTAGGTAAGGCCAAGGCCGGCGGGCTCGGAGTGACGCTCCCCGCGGCCGGGGCTGTTTTTGATTATTTCGACTTCTGGGTCTGCCCGCAATGCGGACGGACCCTCCTTTACGCAGACGATAGAGCGCGTGCGAAAGCCGCCGGCACGGAAGTCAAAGGCGGGGGCGGCATACTCGGCATCACCTGAAGTGTTCGCACTGGCGAATATTGGTATCCGGCTTATCGAACGCAATGCTTGAGAACGAAGCACATGATTGAAGTACAAGCCAGAACAATCGACGTCTTTTTCTACGGGCTCTTCATGGACGAGGCTCTTTTGCGCGAGCGTGGGATGAACCCATTGAATCGCAGGCTGGCGTCAGTCAAGGACTTCTCTCTGGTGATAGGGAGCCGCGCAACGCTTGTTCCCTGCCCTGGCAGGACGGTTCACGGCGTCCTCTTCTCGCTGGCACATAGCGAAGTGGACGCCCTGTACGCAGACGCTTCCGTCAGCGTCTACCGCCCCGAAGCCGTATCGGCGCAACTGGCGGATGGAAACATCGTCCCGGCCCTGTGCTTCAATCTTCCGACGCCGCCTTCGCCAGCAGAGCGCAATCCGCAATATGCCTCCAGGCTCAGAGAACTGGCGGAGAGAATCGGCCTGCCCGGAGGCTACGTCGCCTCTATTGAGTAGTGGGAATGGAAGACCGCGCGACACATCACGCCGCTAGATTGCTGCTCCTGGCTCCCATTATTTTCGTCTGTCATTTCCTGGAAGAATCGCCCGGCTTTGTTCAGTGGTTCAACGGGCACGTCGCGCGCGGGATAACGCAGGGTCTCTTCTGGAGGGTGAACCTCACGGGACTGGCAATCACCCTGATCGTCGTCGCGGCGGGATGGTTCTCACGCTCGGCTTTCTCTTTGACTCTCGCGGCAGTCTGGCTTTGTTTCCTGATGCCCGCTAACGCCATCTTCCACCTCGCTGGCGCGCTGGTGGACCGGCAATACGTCCCAGGGCTGGCGACTGCCCTTCTGCTCTACCTGCCCTTTTACATCTGGTTCTTTATCAAGGTCGTAAAGGTCAGGCAGGTGAAGTTGATGGCCCTGCTCGCGGGAGCGGTGCTTGGCTCATTGCCGATGTTGATTCATGGCTACCTGATTATCTTCCGTGGGAGCAGGCTTTTTTGATTGAACGTGGGAAGCTCGGGGCGTCTGGCACAGGTGTAACTGGAAAGTGATTACAATGGACGGCTCATTCGGAGAAGGCGGCGGGCAGATCATACGCACTTCCTGCGCGCTCTCACTCATTACGGGAAAGCCATTCCGCATCTACAACGTGCGCGCGCGGCGCGACAGGCCCGGCCTACAGCGGCAGCACCTGACGGCCGTGAATGCCGCGGCGGAAATCGGGCGCGCGAAGGTTGACGGCGCGGGCGTCGGGGCGCGCGAGTTTACGTTCGTGCCGGGCCAAATAGAGCCCGGCACCTACACCTTTAGCATCGGGACGACCGACCTTAATCTCTTTTAGCCATTACCCGGCAGCGGTCTCCCCGCCGAGCAGCGTCAGTACCTCGCCCGTGATGTAGCTGGAATCCGCCTCCGAAGCGAAGAAGACGAAGGCCGGCGCTATCTCCTCCGGCTGGGCGGGGCGCTTCATGGGCGTGTCCGCCCCGAACTTGGCTACATCCTTCGCAGATTTGTCCGACGGGTTAAGCGGCGTCCAGACCGGGCCGGGCGCGACGCAGTTGACGCGAATCCCCTGCTCGACCAGGTTCTGTGCCAGCGACTTGGTAAAGGCGTGAATCGCGCCCTTCGTCGCGGAGTAATCCAGCAGCTCCTTGCTCCCCTCCAGCCCTGTAATTGAGCCCGTGTTGACGATTGCGCCGCCCTCCTTCAAGTGCTTGAGCGCCGCTTTCGTCATGAAGAAGTAGCCATAGATGTTCGTCTTGAAGGTCCTGTCCCACTGCTCTTCGGAAACGTCTTCGAGCTTATCCTGGTGCTGCTGGAAGGCTGCGTTGTTGACCAGGACGTCCAGTTTGCCATATTCGCGGACCGTCTGCTCGACGGCCTTGCGACAGAACGCGGCCTCGCGCACGTCGCCTGGAATCAGCAGCGCGCGGCGGCCTTCGGCCTCCACGGCCCGCTGTGTCTCTTCCGCGTCCGTTTGCTCTTGCCTGAGATAGACGATCGAGACGTCTGCGCCCTCGCGCGCGTAGAGCACCGCGACGGCGCGGCCTATGCCTGAATCGCCGCCGGTTATCAGAGCGACCTTGCCGAGGAGCTTTCCAGAGCCCCTGTAGAGCGGCGCTTCGTATTCCGGCCTCGGCCTGATCTTCGATTCGAGGCCGGGCTTCCTCTGGTGCTGCGCAGGCATGGGAGATTTAGGCTCAACCTGTAATCCCGCCTCCACACCTCTCGCGCGGCTTACTGCTTTCCGCCCCTTTTTGCCCGTGCTCTTCGATGAACTCTTGTTAGCCTTCTTTGACTTCGTCTGACCCTTTTTTGTCCCAGCCATCATCCGCCCCTGCTCTTGAATGCTTTGCGCATTCGCCGCTTACTCGTCTCTTTCGACCTCAACCCGAACGCTCGTGCGCTCCTGCTCCTGAATCGAGGGGCTCGAATCCCTCGTCGCGTGCCGGCTCAGATTCTTCTCCGCTTCCTCTATGGGCTGCCCGCTGACGGGCTCCAGGTTGGACGCGTCGCCCTCGGGCCGCTCGTCCTTAAGAGTGGTCGTCTTCATTACCGGACTCCCCGTTATCGTCTTCGGCCGTCGCGTCCCTGTCTGTGAGTTCCGCCTCGTTGAGCTGGCCGAGCAGCCATTGTCTGAAGATGTCCGCCTCGCGTCCCTTGCCGGTCCAGCGCGCGCGGTCAAACATCACCAGCGCCATAGAAAGGGCGTGGTGCTGGCCCGCGCGGTCCTGCGCGTACTCGAACTGGCGATAGAGCCGCTCAATCAGCTCCACGCTCTCGCGCGCCGTCTCCTCATCCTTAAAGCCCAGCTTGTTGGCAAAGAACTTCGAGTAGACGTTCATCGGGTGGGCGGTCGAGGTGTAAAGATCGAAATAGCCCTTGACCAGCCCGGACTCTTGCAACACTGATCCAACGTAACTCGGGCGAGCGCCCGTGATGATGGCTAGGTCTTCGATCTCGTTCATCCCCGAAAGGTAGAGCGCGATGATCTGGTCTTTCCTTGAGACCTTGCTCGTGCGCCGTTCCGTATTCGGAGTCTTCTCTTTCTGTTTCGCTGAAGCACTCATAGCTCACTCTCCGTCAATTTATGAGCGGGGCTTTATTTGCCCCGCTTCTGGTCGCCCCGGTCTCCCTGTCCCGGTGGGACTTTCGTCTTCGCGCTTCGCCTGACGTCCTGCGAGAGCGAACGGCTCTGGTCGTCAACCTCGTCGAATCGCCCCTTCTCATCACGGCGCACGTAGCGCTTATCGTTTCCAGTGTCTATCAACTCACGCTTTGCTGCCCCACTTTTTCCAGCCATTGCTCTATCCCTCCTCTTGTTCGTTCGTTAGCTAACGCGCTCTCGGGTTTATCAGGCCCCGGCGCGCTTTGTCTTCGGCCGTTCGGCCAAACCTTCCAACCTTTTGAACGCCCCTTGAAGTCCCTGCCTGTCAGTGAGCACGGGCTTGAAGAGATCGCCCTTCTTCGACAGGCGCTTCATCATGTTCCTGATAGTAAAATCCGAGATTGTGACCGCCTTGCGCTCAACCTCGCTCCATTCCAGCGGGGCCGAAACCGTGGCCCCCGGCTTGGGTCGCACGGAGTAGGGCGCGACGACGGATTTGCCGCGCGCGTTCTGCATGTGGTCAAGGTAGATGCGCGCCTTTTTACGCTTCTTCAAAGAGCGCTCCAGCGTGGCGACCTCCGCGTTCTCGCGCTCGATTATCCTGGCAACGCCCTCCGCGAAATCCGCCACCTCCTCGTAAGAATACTGCGGCTTGATTGGCACATAGACGTGTATACCTCTCGAGCCGGAAGTCTTGGCGTAGGATTTTAGCCCGAGGTCGTCAAGAATCTCCCTGCAACTAACGGCCACGTCGCAGATCACTTCCCACTCGACGCCCTGCGGGTCTAAATCGAAGACGAACCAGTCCGGGCGGTCAAGATTGCGGACGCGCGAATGCCAGGGGTGTCGCTCAATCGCGCCGAGGTTCGCCATGTAAAGCAGTGTCGCCACGTCGTCGCCAATGATGTAGTCAACCGTGTGCCCCTCGACCTCAAGCGTCTCCGTGTGAACGAACTCTGGAACTTCGTTGACGTCGTGCTGGTGGAAGAAAGTTCCCGCAATGCCATTCGGGTAACGCTTCATGATGAGCGGGCGGTCCTTTAGATAAGGCAGGATGTACTTCGAGACCTCGAAGTAATATTTGATGAGGTCTCCTTTCGTCAATTCGTCGTCCGGCCAGTAAACTTTGTCCAGGTTGGTGAGCGAAACGATTGAGTCTCCGACTTTCACTGTCACGTCGCCTTTCAAGTCCTCGGACTTGAAAACCTTGCTCGCCGGGACAGCCTTTTCCGTCTCGCCCTTCCGGCTCTTGATTTTTTTAACCCCGCCCGCCGCGCTCTTTTCCCGCGCTTTATCTTTAGCGGACTTCTTACTCCTGGTCGCCGCTTCCCACTTGTCGTCTTTGACGCGCAGCTCCAGTTGCCAGCCCGGAACTGCGTGCTCATCCCTGCCTTTGATGAGCAGCCATTCCTTGTCGCGACCGCCGAGGCGCACCAGATTGAATTCGCCCTTGAGCTTCTCGCCGTGCAGGCTGAACTTCAATCGTCCGGCTTCGAGCTGTTCGAGGGCATCTGTGCCGGACGCCAGTTCATACTTGCCCTCGTCCCAGATCATGTGCTCGCCAGCCCCGTAGTTCCCTTCGGGGATGTGCCCCTCGAACTTCAGGTACTCGACCGGGTGGTCTTCCGTGGCGACGGCGAGCCGCTTTTCGCCTGGGTCGAGCGAAGGCCCTTTGCGGACGGACCAGGATTTTAAGACGCCGCCCATCTCCAACCGGAAATCGAAGTGCAGCATGGAGGCATGGTGTTCCTGCACGACGAAACGATGGCGATTGACCTTCGCGACCTTTCCGCGCGGCTCCGGCGTGGCCCGAAAATCTCTCTTCTTGTGATAAGTTTCCAGCCCCACTTTTAAGGCCCAATCCTTGTCAGGTAAATCATTGGCCGAGCGTTCGGGTTTCTAACATTCCGCAGACTCAAACCCGGCACAAGCGTCCGCTTATGACTCAGTTCACGGGCACAAAGAAATCTATCTCCTGACAAAAGCAAGGAGAATGCCGCTAAGCAGACGGATCAATCAAAAGTAGTGTCATAATCAGAAATCAGAAGCCGGAACCAGCCATCACAAAGCCCCGAAGGGGCGAGATATGAAAGCCTGGGGCAGCGCCCCAGGAACCTGGCACACATTCAAGACAGAGCCCTGTAAGGGCGAAATAGATATTCCGCCCTTTCAGGGCTTATCTCATGGTGCGGCATGTTACCTGGGGCATTGCCCCAGGCTATCTTATTATCGCCCCTTCGAGGCTCTCGGAGGACTTCCCGCAGTTCATGTTTTCTAATTCAATTGAGGGCACTACCTAATCAAAAGATGTTTTTCGACTGAAGCACGACCAGCCGCAAGTCATCTCTTGGTACGTTTGCGGACGATTCGCGCGCAAAGGTTAAGAAGACCTCTAAGTCTTAACGCGAAGGCTTAGAGGTCTTCTTTTTGGAAGCTCTCTTTTTTGAGGCAGCCTTTTTCACGGCTCTCTTTGTCGGAGTTTCTCCGACAATCTCTGCTGAATGGCCTGGGGCTGCAAAGCCGTCTTTCATCTTCTGCAAGAGCCAGAGGGGCCTGCCCCGCTCCTCGCGTCCTTTCATCCTGAACAAACGCCACTCTCCACGCAGCCGCTCGCCGTGCAGGAGGAACCTTAAGGAGCCGTTGTGCCAACTCTCCATCGGCGTCCCTTCCGCCATCTCGAACGTCCCTATGTCCCAGCGATAAACCTGACCCGCGCCGTAGTGGCCCTCATCGATGTGGCCGATGAACGTCAGGTAAGAGACGGCGTGGTCCGGAACCTCCACGGCCAGCCGCTTCGCGCCGGGGTCCAGCGACGGCCCCTTTGGCACAGCCCAGCTCTTCAACACGCCTCCCATCTCCAGCCTAAAATCCCAGTGCAGGTGACTGGCATGATGCTCCTGTACGACGAACCTGGCCTTACCCTTCATCAACCCTCTCCCACCGCCTGACTAAAACACCTTGCGGATATTTCGCCGCACCAGTTCCGCCGTCAAACCGTAGACCAGGTGCGAGGCGAGCGAATAAGCGTGCGTCGAGAGCGGATACTCCGACGGCGGTTTCGCGAGCCCCAGGAGCGGCACGGCCACTTCGTCCGCGGCCAGCCAGACGACCGCGCCGAAAGGCAGCCCGGCCGCCGCGCCGACTTCCGGCGCGACCTCCGCCGCGATGCCGTAGACGCCGCCCATGGCCGCTCCGTAGGCATAATGCACGACTGCGCCGGCGGTCTCTTTTTCGTCCTTGTCCAGCTTGTGACCGAAAATATTTTCCGCGATGGCGTCGGCAATCTTCTCCGTCGCGTCCTCCTGCTCCGGGCTATCCTCTTCCGGCTCGCGCCTTATCTCGCGCACGCCTTCCTGGCCCCCGGCCGGTTTGAGCGACTGCGCCCCGTGCGGTTTATCGATCCCTTCAATCAAGCTGCCAAGAGCCGCCTGAAACTGGTTCATAGTCCAGGAAGCGACCAGGCCGCCGATGAATCCCGCCAGCGCGCCCTTCAACACGTCCGACTCTCTTTTACCCTCTTCTCTTTCGCTCATCGCTCAAATCCCTCGCCCTATTCGTAAGTGTAAACGTCATCCTGCTCGGATGTCTTCGAGCCTCCGGCGCTCTTGCCGTTGCCGCCCGAACTGGCCCGCCACCAGGCTGCGAGCGCCAACCCTGAGCCGAGCAGGACCGCGCCCGTAATCAACGGGTGAAGTGTGGCCTTCGTGTACAGGCTGCTCTCTGCGACGTGCCCTTCGTAGCCGCCACGCTCTCTTAAATCCTCGGACGCGCCATAGAGTCCGTCTGTCCGGCCCGCGGGCTTTGGCTTCTCCGTCTGCTGGACGTCGAAGAGCGCGGCCTCCATCACCTTGTCCGTCAGGCGCGGCGCGTACTTTCCACTAGACGAGAGCAGCTTGCCGCCCACGCCGACGTAAACGTCGCGCTCCGGATGCTCGGCGCTGTAGAGGATGGCCTCGGCCACAGTCTCTGGCGAGTAGACGGGCGGCGGATTCTGCGGCTCGACCGGCAGGTAGTTTTTGGCGTGATCCTTATACGGGGTGTCAATCGCGCTCGGCTTAATCAGCGTTACGGAGATGGGCGCGCCCTCTTCTTCCAGCTCCATCCTGAGCGCGTCTGTGAAGCCTTTGACCGCGTGCTTCGAGGCGCAGTAGGTTCCCTGTAGAGGAATGGAGCGGTCGGAGAGCGAGCTTCCGACATTGATGATTGCGCCGCCCCCGCGCTCGCCGAGGTGCCTGGCCGCGACGCGCGACCCGTGAACTACTCCCCAGTAGTTGGTCTCGAAAAGCTGGCGGTGATCCTCCAGCGAAACGTCCAGCACGCGCCCGTAGATGGAGACGCCCGCGTTATTGACCCACGTGTCGAAGCCGCCGAAATGTTGAAGGGCGGCGTCGGCAATTCGCCGGACGTCCTCCTCACGGCCTACGTCCGCGACTACGTAAACGGCCTCGCCGCCTTCCATCTTAATCTCGGCTGTAAGCATGCGCAGCGCTGCTTCGCTGCGCGCGGCGAGCACCAGCCTCGCGCCTTGCCTCGCGGCCATCCTCGCCGTCACCAGACCTATGCCGCTCGAAGCGCCCGTGATGACGATCGCCTGGTCGGCGAGCTTCTTCAATTGCACACTCATCCCCTAAGCCCCCTTTGATTGAACTGATTCTGATTTGTGGTGACAATAATAACGAAAAATCGCGGATTGATGAACGGCCAGAGAGGAGTTAGGAGTATGCTGGTGAATCTGTTCGGGGAGGAGCCACTCTTAGCTTGAGAAAGATTCTCGCATGGGGCGTACATCTGTACACGGCGCTGGGGCTGGTGGCGGCGGCGTTTATGGCCGTCCTGATCGTGCGCGGCGGAGATGACTCTTTCCGCGCGGCGCTGCTGTTGATGGTGCTCGCAACGCTAATCGACTCGACCGACGGCTGGCTCGCTCGCCGGGCGCGCGTCAAGGAGTTCGCGCCTACCTTCGACGGGCGCAGGCTGGACGACCTGATAGATTTTCAGACCTACACCTCGCTTCCGCTGCTCCTCATCTGGCGCGCCGGATTGCTCACGGACGGGCAGGCTTGGTGGCTCCTGCTCCCGCTCCTCGCCAGCGCCTACGGGTTTTCGCAGGTCAACGCCAAGACCGACGACGGCTTCTTCCTGGGCTTTCCCTCCTACTGGAATATAGTGGCCTTTTACCTGTATTTGCTGCGGCCCGCCCCTTTGGTCTCGCTCACACTCATCTTCGTGCTCTCGCTGCTCACCTTCATTCCCTGGCGGTATCTTTACCCGTCGCAGCGCGCGCCGTTCAGCCGCCTGACGAACATACTGGCCATCATCTGGGTCGTCCTGCTGCTCTTCATACTCGCGCGCTGGCTCAATGTTTCGC
>DATEMM010000248.1:0-21113 GCA_035275605.1 Pyrinomonadaceae bacterium | reverse complement strand
CATTCAACGTCAAGCCCTGAAAGGGCGCAATACATATTCCGCCCTTTCAGGGCTGATTCATTAGGCGGCGTGTGACCTGGGGCGATGCCCCAGGCTTTCATATAACGCCCCGTTGGGGCTCTCGGACGGCTTCCCTCAGATCATGTTCTGTAATTCAATTTAGGACACGACCATCGGTTTAGCTTCCGCGCCTGTTCCTCACGGGAAGATTTCGATATTACAGGCGGCCACGGACAATTCGCGGTCGTCGCGCCCGGACGTGTCCTGGGGCCGGGGCTGCCACGTCCGGCCTGCGCGAATCTCCAGCTCATACATCCCGCCCTCGGGAGCGTTTCCGCGGCGGACGCTCGCGGGGACGGCCAGCTTCAACTCGGTCCATTCGGGCCGAAAGATTGAGGACGAGCCGAGGAGAGAGCCGTTGAGGAAGAACTCGACGACGAGCGGGCGCTCATCGAGGCCTGGCATGTGCGTCGTCAAATCCAGCCGGACTTCGGAAACGGAAGCCGCGGGAAAGCGGACCCCGGCGCGTTTGCCCATCCAGCGGGCGACGGGCGGAATGACGCCAGCGTCGTACCAGCCGCCGTCGAAGACGGCACGCGGATCGCGGTCGAGGCAGAAAGGCCGGGCCAGACCCCCTTCAACTCCCGCCTGTAGGAGATCGCGGCGGTCGCGGTGCTCGTTGTAGAACGGGCCCAGCGGCGCGCCCGACGCCTTCAGGAAGAGGTAAAGCCCGCTCCTAGGCAGCTTGATTTGAAGGTCAGATATTTTACCGAAGACGTAGCCCATCGCCATGTCAAACGCCCGCCGCTCTTTGAAAGAAAGGCCGCGCAGGTAGTTAAGGAAGTCCGCCTCGAACGGCAGCCCGTAGCGATCGGCCTGCTTGATAAACTCCTCGCTGCTCAGGCAAAGCGCGTAGCGCGGCTGGCTCATAGTATGTTGGAAGAAGCGTTTGAAGCGGGCCGTGTGCTCGTCCTCCTCTTCGAGCCCGACGTGCCCGTCAACCTCTACGAAGCGGCGCAACTCTTCCGCGCTCATCTCCGCATAATCTTTCTGAAGAAGCCTGTCGGTGCACTCGATGCCGTGCATCGTGACCCCGCCGGGGCGAAGCACGCGCCTGATTTCCGAGAGCACGCCGTCCTTCTCCTCGAAGCGGACATGGCCGAGGACATCCAGGCTGACAACGTAGTCGAAGATCGCGTCCGCGAAGGGGAGCGCATCGAGGCGCGCGGCGCACGTCAGGTCGTAGCCGTTGCGTCGCGCGGCGGCGGCGCATGCGTCGGAGAGGTCAACCCCGGCGAGCGTCACGCCTTTGCGTTTGAGCAGGGCGAGCATCCCGGCCCCGCAGCCCAGGTCGAGCAGGCGCGCGCCCGCGCGGACGTTGTCGTAGACCCACATGGTGCGGGCGAAACGCATGTCAAAGCGGTTGAGGGGGTTGAAATAGCGGGCGTCCAGAACCTCGTCGGAGACAAACTTGGTGCGGTAAAACTCCGCTTCGTCCTCGATTCCTGCGCGCCTGTAGAGGTCTGTTTCGCGAGCCATGTTGAATGCGTCTTGACGGTTTAAGAGTTAATGGCCGAGGTTGCCCTGCTCAGGACTCACGCCCGCCGGGGGCCAGAGAGCTTCGCAATTGTTCGACCTCGCCTTTAACAGCGCTTAGCTCATCTATCCTGGCCGTCAGATCATCGAGACGTGACTCGATGGCCCGCCGGGCGCGGTCTAGAATCACCGCCTGCTCACTCATTTCGAGCGCCAGTTGCCTGAGAGACACGCGCTGCTCCGCCAGTGATTGTTCGAGTGCGGCGGCCGCGCCGTGAAGCGCGCCGTTGACGGCCCCGTTGAAATTAATCTGCTCGTAAACGTACCAGTGAGTCGCGCGCTTGAACTGCCGCTTGACCCAGACTTCCAGCCGCGCCTTCCACCCGCGACGATGAAAACTCAAGACGGGGGGCAGCTTGCCCCAAGTGCGCTCGGTCGTCACCAGGTTAGCCCTTAACCGCGCCAGCGGGTCGGACGCGTGGGCGTTGAAATTCGGGCCGGCGAAATCCTCGCGGGCGTGCCAGGGACGCGCGCCCCTCTCTTCCGCGCGCACGCCTTCTTTGATCTCTTGCAGGATAGTCTCAACCCCGTTGTCAGCCATGACGCAAGTCTTCTCCTTTGCGACCCGCTCCGTTCAATTCCCGTGCGAGGCCGCCGACGTTAATTGAGCACCGTCGTTTAGTTGGTAAACGACGACCTGAAAACCCTCCGTCCCGTAGCGATAGACGGGCTTGATTTCGGGGAGCGTGTTTTGAGCTTGCAGCAGAAAGCTCAGGCGCGTGTTTCTCTGGTAACGCGCGTAGACGACCAGAAACCCGACCTTCTGCTGCCGGGCAGAGGCGATGACCGCCGGGTATTCCTCGTCGGGCAGATGGACGTATTCGCCCCCGGCGTAGAAGGAAGTGATAGGGTTCTCGGACATGACCCTGGGCGTTGAGAGGGCGTGCGCTTTTATCCACGCGCCGGCCATCTTTTGTCCGAAATAATCACTCCACTTGTCGCCCCTGTTCAAATAAACGAAGAGCGGCAGCAGTAGCGCCACCGTCAAAACCACACATATCGCCCTGACCATTATACCCGTCTTGCGCCCGCCATCATGCGCGCCACGCACCTGGGAGGAAGTCTCAATGACCCAGCGCTCAAACTCCACGACGCCGTTGGCGAGCCAGCAGATTAAGAGCGGCAACAGCGAGACGAAGTACCGTATGTCCGATACCGCCAGCGCATAACCGGCCAGGCTCACGATGAGAAACGAGCCCAGATAAAGTTCCTGCGCGAGACGCGCCCTGGACCATTTGACACGAAAAAGCCCGACGCCCGTCAGCAGGACGAACACGGGCGGAAAGATGAGGTTGAGTATTTCATACTCCCTGCGTAGAGACCTCGTGGCGTCAACTATAAATTTCGTCAGCCTGGATTCAGGGGCTAAGTCGGCGGGCGGTTGAAGATCGGTCGCAACGGGCGAGGGCACATCCGCCGGTGGCGGCACGACCGCGGGCGCTGGCGGCCGGGGCGCTTCTTCGGCAGGGGTCAGGAGCAGGAAGTGTGCGTTCAACTTTTCGCTGATAGTCCAACGCCCGGTTTGATGGCGTAAGTAAATAATGTATGGAGAGGCCAGCAGGAGGAACCCGGCAGACAAGGCCAGGGCGTACCGCGACGCCGCGCGCCAGGTTACGCCCTGGCGATAGCGTTTAGCGATGAACACCAGAGCGCACAGGAGGAAAAAAAAGCCGAACGCCTCAGGCTTGATCAGGTAGCACGTCCCGAGCGAAACGCCCGTCAGGAAAAATAGCTGTGGGCGCGAGCGTTTCAGAGCGTGCCACCCGGCCAGCACCGTGGCGGTGAAAGCCAATGCGTAGGTTGATTCCGTCAGCAGTTGGGTCGAGTAGTAGACGAGCACCGGAAAGACTATGGTCATGTATGCGGCGAGGGTCGCGACGCGCTTTCCATAGAAACTGCTTGCCAGAAAATAGACTGGGATTACCAGAAGACTTCCCATGAGCACGGAGACCATGCGCCCGGCGAATTCCAGGTCAGGGAAGAGGAGTGACGAAAAACCTACGAGCAACGGGTAGAGAGGTTGTTGGTAGGCGCTTAATCCTTCATGAAAGTTGCCGGAGGCCAGGTGACGACCGAGCCAGGCGTAGATGACGCCGTCCGGCGTAATGACGTACCCGGAGCTGAGGACGAACAGGCGGACAAGAAGCGCTGCCAGAGCACAGCCTCCCAGTAATAAAAAACGCTCGTTCCTCAGCCAGGCAGCAAGTTTCATGGTTCGCGCTATTAACTACACAGGCAAATACAGGGCGGTCACAGAACTATTCGGATGCTGGTTAATTATCCGCACAAAGAAGAGTGCTGTATCAGGTAATGGCTCAGCCTTGCGGCGCTGCATTTATATCAAATTGATGAAAGCTAAGGAAGAAAGCAACGCATTAACAGACAGGGCGGAGCACGATTACTCTGGCCACGTGGTGAGCCGAGCGGCTTACACGCGTCTAAAGATGAACGCTCAGCGCTACAACGCCTAACAACGCCTATCGCTATTACTACTACTGCGGCTCCCTCTTTTACTGGTTCACCATAGAGTTCGGCGTCTTGCGCGAGCGAGGAAAGGTCAAAGCGTATGGCACAGGGCTCTTGTCTTCGGCCGGGGAACTGGAAGCCATGCACAGGACGGAACTGCGTCCGCTCGACTTGGAGGCGGCATCCCGCCAGGAGTATGACCCTACGCACTACCAGCCGGTTCTATACTGCGCGGATTCGTTTGAGGCGATGTGCCGTACCATTAAAGACTACCTCCATCAATGGCCTGCTTCTTGAGAGAGAGCGTTCCGATTTTGGCGGCGCGCGCATTGTTGATATGCTGGTCGGCGAACAACTTCCGAGAATAGGTTAGGAGAACCCGATTTGACATCGCTTAGTGCGTTCGCACTGCTCGGCCTCGGCCTCGTCTTCGGACTCAAGCACGCGACCGAAGCCGATCACGTGGTCGCCGTCTCGACAATCGTCAGCGAGCAGCGCAGCCTTCTGCGCTCCGCGCTCGTCGGTGTGCTCTGGGGACTCGGGCACACGGTTGCGCTCATCGTCGTCGGCATCGTCGTCCTGGCGCTTCGGGTAGCAGTCCCCGAACAGGTCGCAAGCTGGCTGGAGTTCGGTGTGGCATTGATGATTATAGGGTTGGGCTTGAGCGCGCTCCTGCGGGCGCTCAGCCATCGCGCGGATGTACACTTACATCAACATCAGCACGACGGCGTCGCGCATGTGCACCTGCATTTCCACGAACACGGGACAGAGCACACGAGCACGGTCAGCGCACACTCTCACACGGTCTCGCGAATCGGCCTCAAGCCTCTGTTCGTCGGCGCGATGCACGGGCTGGCGGGTTCGGCGGCGCTCACCCTGCTGGTGCTCACGCAGGTTAATTCGACGGCGCTTGGCCTAATCTACCTGGCCGTCTTCGGCATCGGCTCCATCGCAGGGATGCTTTTGATGTCCGCACTCGTCGGGCTGCCCTTTGCGCTCAGCGCGCGAAGATTCAAGAGGGCGCATCATGGCCTGCAAACAGCGGCCGGGGCCTTGAGCATCGTTTTCGGGTTGTGGTACGCCTACGAGACCGGCGTCGCGCGTGGCCTCTGGTAGATACGCAATCGTCCGTGCGGCGCTCGCGGTGCTCTTTATGAGGACAGCGTCACTTATTCATCTTGAGCTAGGAGTCTGAACATGGCTAACCGAATGCCGGCTATTTTCTTCGGGCATGGAAATCCTATGAACGCGCTCCAGCATAACGCCTGGACTGAAGGATGGGCGGCTGTCGGCAATAGCATTCCGCGACCGAAGGCGATTGTCTGCGTCTCAGCCCACTGGTATTTGCCTGCGACTCTGGTCACGGCGATGGAGCATCCACGGACGATTCACGACTTCGGCGGCTTCCCGCGCGAGCTGTACGAAGTCGAGTATCCAGCACCGGGGCTGCCGGAGCTTGCCGCTCGCGTGCGGGATTTACTCACTCCCGTCCAGGCGGGTTTAGATCATCGCTGGGGCCTCGACCACGGAACTTGGTCCGTCCTCTGTCACGTCTTCCCCGGAGCGGACATTCCCGTCATACAGCTCAGCATAGACGAGGCGCAGACGCCTGATTTTCACTACGAACTCGGGCGGCAACTAGCGCCCCTGCGCGACGAGGGCGTGCTGGTCATGGGAAGCGGCAACCTCGTGCACAACCTGCATACTTACTCCTGGGGTCGCCGCAAGGCGGAGCCTTTCGACTGGGCTGTGCGCTTTGAAGAGCTTGCGCGCGGGCTCCTGCTCGCGAATGATCACGCGCCCCTAGTCAATTACGAATCTTTGGGCGAAGACGCGCGGCTTTCGGCCCCGACGCCAGACCACTACCTGCCGCTGCTCTACGTGATCGCGCTGCGAAGAGAGGGCGATGAGGTCAGCTTTCCCGTCGAAGGGTTCGACGGCGGCTCGATCTCCATGCTCTCAATTCGAATCGGTTGAGACGATAGTGAGGGGCATTACTGACTCTCTTCATCTAAGGCAGAGGATGGACCATTAATCTTCGCTTTTTTAATGAGCCCAGACCGAAGCCTTCTCGGCCCACACGCTGTCCTGGTACTTCTGTTTGAACACGTCGGCTACTTCGCCGAGCACCGTGTGATCGTTCGTCGCCTTGTAGTGGCTGACGCCTCTCCAGTAGACCGCTTCCGGCGCAGCCTTCGAGTCCGGATAACGCTCGACGACTTCACCGTATCTGCGCTCGGCCTCGGCCCATTGTTTGTTCATGAAACTGATGCGCGCCAGCCCCATCTCCAACCAGGCGCGAAACTCCTCCTTCGGCAGATAGCCTTCCAGGCGCTGTCTCTCCACTCCGTTTGAATCGAGGATGAGCACGGTCGGCGTCCACAGGGCGTCGAAGCGATGAAAGTAGGCGGGGCGTTCTTTGATGTGAGCCTCGAGGGCCACGAAGTTCTCGTTGATGTAGGAAGAGACTTCATCATCCGCGTAGGACTCGGCCTCCAGCCGAGCGCACGCGCCTCAAGCCGGGGCGGCGCTGAAATCAACGAGCAGCGGTTTCTTCATCGACTTGGCCTTTGCGAGCGCCGCGTCGGCATCCTTGTCCCATTGCATTGCCATTTTTCGATCCTCCTGTAATTAGAGATAAAAGGGATTTGCAAAATTAAAGAAGTCGAGGGGGTCGCCGGGCTCTTACTCGAAACCACAGTCTGTCGGCTAAGCTGCTGCGGAAAGATTAAGGCCGGAACGTAAGTGGGTAGGGGGCACGCTCACGTTGGAGTAATAATGTTTCGGCAGTAGGCCCAACTCTACTCTTGACCTTTAAGACGGGTCAAGAATTTATGAGCGGTAGCGAGCATAGTTCACGTATGATGGTGCTCCGTCAAAAACGTTAGCATTTCCAGGGAGGACGATTTAATGGCAGTCGAATCCGACGATAAGAAGCCCGCGGAAGAGGCACCGGCGCACGGGGGGAGCGAGGATAGAATCGAAGCGAAGATAGACAGGGACCTGAGAGATTCTTTTCCGGCGAGCGACCCGCCCGGCTGGACATTGGGCGTGAACCGGCGTGATACGGTTAAGGAAAAGGAAGACGAAGGCGATTCATCTCCTACAGAAAACACAGGAGGATGAATCCGCAAATCCTTTTCGACAGGCATTGCCTGATGCTTGTCTACCGCAATATTTATAAGGAGAGATGAGATGAGCGACCCGAAGCGCAACGATGAAATGGGCCAAAGCGAAAGCGGCTCTATCTGGCAGAGCGAGCGTGTCAGGCGATTGATCAGGTCCGTCCTGGCGCTACTCATTGCTTTTCTGCTCGGGCTCATTCCGATGTGGATGATTGCTCGCGGGCGCGCACGAGAGCGCGACGCGGCGCAGGCCACGCTTCGCATCAGCGCCTTGCAGAATTACCTGGCGTCAGCCGCGATTGACGCCAGGCAGGGGCGATATGAACCCGCCCGCCTGGCCGCCAGCGATTTCTTTACGGGCCTCGAAGCTGAGATGGCGCGCGGGCAGGACTCCGTCTTTACCGAAGCGCAGCGGAACTCTCTGCGCTCAATGTTCGCCACGAGGGACGACACGATCACACTGCTCGCGCGCAGCGACCCGGCCTCGTCCGACCGTCTGGCCGAACTCTACAACGCCTACCGGCAAGCGAACGCTCAGAGCGAGCCGCAGCGTTGAGCCATCTAAGAAACCGTCAAGGATGGGCCGGTGCCGCGACCGGCATACCGGCCGGGACGGCGGCCGCACCGTGATGAGCATCTGGCAGGAAATAGAAGAGGATGGCTAGAATCGCGTAGACGGAGAGCAGTTGCACGCCCTCGACCCAGTTGCTCTCGCCGTCGCTGCTAATCTGCTCGACGATTATAATTGAAGCCACCACGGCCACGACTTCCGGAATGGTGAACTCCAGATTCATCGGCCGCCCGAACAGGTAAGAGGCGAAGATGAGCACGGGCGCGACGAAGAGCGCTATCTGTAGACTTGAGCCGAGCGCGATGCCGAGGCTCAAGTCCATCTTGTCGCGCATCGCCATCAGGATGGCCGAAGAATGCTCGGCCGCGTTGCCGATGATGGCGACGACGATGACCCCGACGAAGACTTCCGTGAGTCCAAGCGTCGCGCGCGCGCCCTCGACGGCCCCGACCAAAAATTCAGAGACGAGCGCCACGAAGCCCGTGGCTACCAGAAGGACGGTAACGGACTTGCCTATGGACCAACCCACGCCCTGCTCTTCAGCCGCGGTGCGCTCCTTCCCGACCTCTGCGAACAAGTCGTGCGATTCCCCTCCGACGAACAACTCTTTATGCGTGACGAGCGAAAAAACAAGCGTCAGCGCGTAAGTAATAATGAGCACGATGGCGATGGCCAGCGACAGGCTCTGCTCTTTCTCAGGCGTCCACCCGCCTTGCGCGACGGGCACGGCGGACGCCGCAAAGTGAAAGACGGTCGGGATGATGAGGGCGATGGCGGCAAGCGTGAGCGCCGTGCCGTTAATACCCGCGGCAATGCGATTGAACTTCTGATGGCGGAACTTCACGCCGCCCGTGAAGAAGGAGAGCCCCAGGACAAGCAGGACGTTGCCGATGATCGAGCCGGTGATGGAAGCTTTGACAACTCCGTCCAGACCTTTCGCGAGGGCGAAGAGGGCTATGATGAGTTCGGCCGCGTTGCCAAACGTCGCGTTCAGCAGGCCGCCGACTCCCTGGCCGAGGTGCTCTGCCAGATGCTCCGTGGCACGACCCATCCACCCGGCGAGCGGGATGATCGCCAGACAGGAAACGATGAAGAGCGCCGTCGGATTCTGAAGCCCAGGCACGAAGCGCAGCACAATGGCGACTGGCACAAAGATCAGAAGCCAGTCAAGCGAAGGCTTGAGCCACGAGCGCGTTGGAGCGGGCGGAACGGGCCGTGTGGACACGGAATCTGTTGCGGCGGCAGGAGTCGTTGACATGCACTTTATTTACCACATTCTCACGCTGGTGGAAACGACGGCTCACGCGCCCTCATTCATCAGCCCTTCTCGCGCGCCCCGTTAATTTGCTCCACGGCCAGGTCGATCTGCTCCGGCGTGCCGAGCAGGACGATGATGTCGCCCGCCTCAAACTTAAATTCCGACCCTGGATTGATGTCCGTCCGCCCGTCGCGAACGATGGCGACGATTGTAGCTCCGGTCCTGCGCCTTAACTCCAACTCGCCGATGGTTCTGCCTGTCGCCGGGGAGTTGTCCTCAAGGATCAGCGTCTCGGTCGAAGCCGTGCCGAGGGCTTCGGCGATTTCGCTCATCGAGATAAGAGGCACGGACGGCGAGCGCAGCATCTGGTAGCCTTCGCTCCTGATCTCCGAGACGTGGCGCTGGAGGGCGTGCCGGGCGACGCCGTACTCCCTGAGCACGCGCGAGAAAATCTCTATGCTCGTCTCAAACTCTTCGGGAATGACATCGTCGGCGCCGAGTTCGCGCAGCTCGGCCAGCTCGGACATGTAGCGTGTGCGCACGATGATGTGAATGTCCGGATTAATCTGCCGCGCGAGCCAGACCGTGTGGCGCGTCGCCGTCGGGTCCGAGATAGCCAGCACCAGAACCCGCGCCTCTTCTAACCCGGCGTGATGTACCACCTCTTTGCGCGTCGCGTCGCCGTAAATAATCTTTTCCCCCTGCTGGCTGGCTTCCCGCACGACTTCAGCGTTCAATTCCAGCACCACGTAAGGGAGTTTCGCCCGGCGCAGGACCCTCGCCAGATTACGACCGTTGAGGCCGTAGCCGATTATCACGACGTGGTCGCGAAGATCCGTCTCTGCGGGCTGGAACCCTGTGACGGTCGGCTCAAGCATAGACCCTGGCGCGAAGATAGATTGCAGGGCGTAACCGATGCGTGGCGCGGCCTTAATCAAAAAAGGAGTCGCGATCATAGAGATGATCGAGGCCGCTAGGAACCTCTGGTAGTCAGCAGCCGAGAGCAGCCCCTCTGGGAGTCCAGCCTTGGCGAGGATGAAAGAGAACTCGCCGATTTGTGCCAGCCCGAGCGCCGTCATGGTAGAGATGCGTAAAGAGTAGCCCAGCAATCGAACGACAGCGAGCACCAGCAGCGCCTTTCCGATGGTCAGCGCCGCGACCCAGGTCAGGACGACCGCTAAATCCGAGACCAGCGCGCTCAGAGAGAGGAGCATTCCTATGGAAACGAAGAAGAGGCTGTTGAAGACGTCGCGGAACGGCAGAATGTCGGCCACGATCTGGTGGCTGTACTCGGATTCGGAAAGCACCATCCCGGCGATGAATGCGCCGAGCGCCAGCGAGAGCCCGAACCGCGAAGTAACCCAGGCCGTGCCGAGGCTCATCAGCACGATGAAGATGATGAAGACTTCGGGGCTGCGCAGGCGCACGATGTGATAGAGCAGGAAGGGAACGATTTTACGCGCGGCGAAAATGATGACGGCAATCGCCGCAATCGCGGTTCCGAGCGTCAGCGCGATTCTACCCGGCGATGACCCCTCCCTTCCGCCGAGGATTGGAACCATCAACATCATCAGGACGATGCTCAGGTCCTGGAAAAGAAGAATGCCGACGCCCGCGCGCCCGTGCGGGGCATCCACTTCCGCGCGGTCAATGTAGCTTTTGAGCACGATGGCCGTGCTGGAGAGCGCGAAGAGAAAACCGAAGAAGACGGATTGATTGAGCGGACGCCCCAGCCAGTAAGCGATCCCCGCCACCAGCAGGAACGTCAGCGCGACTTGCAATCCGCCTCCCAGGAAC
Source organism: Pyrinomonadaceae bacterium (assembly GCA_035275605.1). Taxonomy (GTDB): domain Bacteria; phylum Acidobacteriota; class Blastocatellia; order Pyrinomonadales; family Pyrinomonadaceae; genus QHXM01. The sequence continues at coordinate 10,300 of DATEMM010000248.1, read as the reverse complement.
ACCAGCCGCTTCATCTCGCTGATGCGGCGGAGCGAAAACTCCAGGCCGATGGTGAACAGCAGAAGAACGACGCCGAGCTCGGCCAATACTTCAATCGCGTGAACGTCTTTAATCAGGCCCAGCCCGTAGGGACCGATGACGACGCCCGTAATCATAAAGCCAACGATGGTCGGCAGTCTGAGACGGCTGAAGACGAATGCGATTGGCACAGATACGAGCAGGAGCAGCAGCAGATCGCTCAGCAGGGGAAAGTCATGTGGCATGAGTGTCGTCCTCCCGGTTCATTACCGTAAATTGTGAATCAGTTCGGGGCGTCCCTACTTCTCTCGCCGCCGGATGTCTGTCAGTGCGTCTGCCGGAAATGGCACAGCAACGGCCGGGACAATCGAAGTCGTCCCCACCATTGAATTCAAAACTCCTGATGCGAGGTGCGATTAAGCTGACGGCGGGGCACGGCCCGGCGGCTGTGAGACGGGAAAGAGCGAAAGGTAAGACGCTGATTCAACATCGGCGACGAGCCGAAAGCGAACCGGAAAATGTTCGATACTACTGCGTGAAGTGTACAGGCCGCTTCGCAACTGCTGACGCTGGACGCGCTTTTGCCCGCCTTTCTCTTGCCCGCAGACGGCATACTGATAGCTTAAGGAGATGTCGAGCGAGGCGTCCGTGGCCCTGAAATGAGGCGATGAAAGTTCGCCGGGCGCGAGGGATGGAATCGGCGTCAGGCGCAGCCCCTCGCCGGATGAAAAACAGAGGCAGGCGAGCACCACGATCAACGTAATCGAGTTCACGTTACGCCCCTCAAATGCACGGTCTCTTCTCATCGGTAATTACTCAATACGATACCAGCCGCCGGGGCGAAGAGCAAAGCGTGACTATCGATGATATTTTACAGGGATACCGCATGAGTGTTATTACCTACCCATTCCAGGTCATGAAAGCTCATGCAGAGTTGCGCGGCGCGGCGGCCGGGATGAAAATTCGATTTAGCACACTTCTGGCCTGCACTCAAGCGAGCCGTTCAACATCTAATGTATTCCGGGTAAAATGGTCCTGATACTTAAAAATTATCTTCGAGGACACAGAGAGGCTATCCGATGGAGATTATAGAGAAGAAGATCGACGGGCACGAGCAAGTCTTATTTGGGGAAGACCCGGCGGCGAACTATCGCGGAATCATCGCTGTTCACAACACGACGCTCGGCCCGGCTCTGGGCGGCACAAGACTCTGGCGTTACAGTAACGACGAGGAGGCGCTCGTTGACGTGCTGCGCCTCTCGCGCGGGATGACCTACAAGAACGCGCTGGCGGGTCTGCCGCTCGGCGGCGGCAAGTCCATCATCTTCGCCCCGGAAAAAATCTCGGACCGGGAGAAACTCTTTCGCGCGCACGGGCGCTTCGTCGAAACGCTAAAGGGTCGCTACATCACCGCGGAGGACGTTGCGACGACGACCCGCGACATGGGGTATATCTCTTTGGAGACCAAGTATGTCGTCGGGTTGGAGGAGGGTGGCGGCGACCCGTCGCCCGTCACCGCGCATGGAGTCTTTCGCTCTATCCTCGCAGCGGCGAAGTATCACTGGGGCGCGGACGACATCACGGGCAAAGTCGTGGCGCTCCAGGGTTGCGGCAGCGTCGGCTATCACCTGGCGAAAGAACTGCACGAGGCGGGGGCTAGACTCGTCGTCACAGACATTGACCGGGAGCGAATCAATAGGATGGAGAGGGATCTCGGTGCCGAGGGGGTCGCGCCCGAAGATATTTATGACGCGCGGGCAGACATCTTCGCGCCCTGCGCGCTCGGCGGAATCATCAACGATCAGACGCTCCCGCGATTAAAGGTCGAGATCGTGGCCGGGGCCGCGAACAATCAACTGCTGGAAGATCGTCACGGCGAGGCTTTGGCCGAGCGCGGCATTCTGTATGCCCCGGACTACGTCGCTAACGCCGGCGGCGTCATCAACGTTTGTATCGGCGCGCTCGGCTGGGAGCGTGAGCGCGTCGCCGCGAAAGTCGAAGAGATTTATGACACCTTGCTCAACGTCTTCAAGGTGGCAGAGGCCGGAGGGATTCCGACCAGCAAGGCGGCAGATCAACTGGCCGAAGGACGACTGCAAATAAAGTCTGGCGGAGCGATGAAAAACTTTAAGATACTGGAGGCCATGGCCGTTTGCCCGTTGCTGCTGTCAATGTTCTTAAGGAACTAGAGACTCAAACCGGGCTGGAAACGTAAAAACTTCCTTGCCTGGCTCACAGATGCCGGTACGCCGCTTTAATCGAGTTGTCGGATAAGGGGCAAAGGCTATGGTTTTATCCTGACCATGACCCTGTTGCTCGTTGCTCCGTGCAATCTGATAGTTACCCATACGTCGCCTCCGTTCACGATCTCATCAGGCAGCTTGATAATCACTTGCGTCAGCCAGTCGAACTGTGGAACTCGCCCGACGTACTCGACCGCAAGCGGATAAATCTTTTGCTCGGCATCTTCGGCTTGAGCTGTCAGGACGGAAGAATCTTCGCCCGCTTGCAACTGCACGTTGAGGGCGAAAAGCATGATGCGCGTGTGGCCATCCTGACTGAACCCGTTCGGTGCCATCACGGAGAGCGGGTCACGCAGCCACGAGACAGAGTCGAGCGCGATAGCCCTGGTCGAATTCTCCTCCGTGAGCAGGATAAGGGAATTCTCCGGCGTCGGCGTTGGCGTCGGAGTAGGGGTCGGGGTGGGGGTAGGAGTCGGCGTCGGTGTCGGTGTCGGTGTCGGCGTGGGCGTAGGCGTGGGGGTAGGTGTCGGAGTTGGTGTCGGGGTTGGCGTTGGTGTCGTAGTTGGGGTTGGCTCGTAACTGAATGGGGGCAGCGGCTGCGCCTCCGGACTGAGGCTCAGGCGATAGTTTCCCCATTGCACTACGCCGAGCAGGAATTGCACATCAATGCTCTGTCCGGGCGGTAGTCCTTCGCCCGGCAGCGCCACGCTCAAACTGGAATTTAAGCCTCCTCCATTTGGCTGATCGGGCGGCTCGTCCAGCGTCGTGCCTTTGACTGCCGCGACCCCGCTGCTTGTCGCAGGCGCGACCGCGTTATCCGAAGAGCTAATGAGCCGAAGGTCCGCCTGGGAACCGCCAAGGGTGTAGCCTGGACTGTTCAAAGTAGTGATGTCGTTGACGCGGAAGCGCAGCCGGGTGAGCGTCTGATTCGAGTTGTTGGTGAAGCGGCGGCGGATGCTGAGCGTGCCGAGCGGGGCGTTCGGGCCTATGCAAGACAGACAGCGCACGGCATTGGGCGCGGCGGTCGCCTGTGCCGACGGCTCAATCAGCGATTGACTGACGTCGGTTCGCGCCAGGGGGCTGGCGACGTGAAGCGATGACCAGGCTATCCCGGCATTCTCCGGGCCGGGCGCGCCGAGCACAGATTTCACGCCATTGAACGTCGCGCCGGTCGTTGAGACGAACACGAAATCCGCCGCGTTGTCGTTCGTATCCTGCGGCACGTCATCCCTGAGCTTTCGCACAAAGCTGTACTGTCCGCCGAGGTTTCCGACCGGGGGCAGACCTGTTCCTTCGCGGAAGAGGCCGCTCGGGACAGAGCTGAATCCGACCGCATCCATCCGGTTCTCAAGCGTAAAGTTTCCTGGATCGCTGGTTCTAAAGAGAGCTATGCCGCCGTCGTCCGCGTTGTCGAAGGTCTCGGCGGCATCCAGCGAGGCGTAGTTAGCAAGCGTATAGCCATTGCCCTGGTTGTTAGTGAGAACCACCAGATAATGGCCGCGCGGGCGCAGGGAGAAGCCGTTCTGGAAGGTCAGGATGACATCCCCTTTTGAAGAGACGAGTGACCAGCCGCCAGACCCGTCCGGCGTGTTGAAGATTACGGCCGAGTCCGTGTTGTTGTACAACTCTATGAACTCGTCCATTTCGCCGCTGTTGCCGTTGGCCTGCGCCGGGCCGTGGAACCGGAATTCGCTGATGATGACGGAGCCGACGGGCGCCGGCGGCGGGAGCGACGTGGCCAGCTTTTGCCTCACGGTGAAGGTCTGTTCGGCGATAATGACCAGCCCTTCAGTTAATAGATCGCTGCCCGGAACTGCGTTGCATCCATTAGAAGCGACCGTATAGTTCACCGTTCCATTCCCTGTGCCGCTGCTTCCGGATGTGATCGTGATCCAACTGACACGACTTGCCGCCCTCCAACCAGCACCGGCGGGCGCACTGACCAGGACGCTGCCGCTCCCTCCCTGACACGGAATGAGCGCGTTCTTCGGGCTGATGGAAAAGGTGTTTGCCGAGGCGGAAAGGTCAGGGACGCGCGCCAGATTAACTGTGATGCCGCTCGGATAGACGAAGAACTTGCCGTCAGGAGAGACTGCTACATCAGGAACTATCGTGCTGGTCACCTGATCGTAAGTCTTCAATAACGCCCCATCGGAAAGACGCCAGAAACGAATCGTACCGTTTGAGGATACATAGCCCTGATTGGGTTCTTGGTTCGATTCCCAGCCAACAGAGACCAATCCCCCTCCATCCGGCGTGAAGGCCAGAGCGGTGATGGCACCTGTTCCGGTCAGTTGACGCGCCAGCGTGCCGTCCGCGACGCGGTAGAAGCCTATGGTCTCGTCTTCGGAAGACTCACCGCCGCCGAGCCCCGCCGTGGCGATCAGTTGCCCGTCGGGCGAGAAGGCCAGAGCTTTGGTGGGGCCGTCAATATGCCGGATGAGCGTGCCGTCAAGGACTCGCCACATATCCAGTCCTGGTCGCCCGACGGCAGCCACGATCTTCCCGTCAGGTGAAAACCTCACGGCCGAGTAGCCGCCGGCACTCATCGTCCGAATCTTGGTGCCGTCCAGGGTACTCCACAAAGTGATAGACCCGTTGCGATAACCTGACGAAGCCGTAGTGGCCAATAGTAACCCGTCAGGTGAGAAGGCAACCGAGGAAGGGTCCTGGAAGGCGTTAGCGCCGCCGCCCGAATGGATCGTGCGAATCAAGGATGCGTCCGACACACGCCAGAGCCTGGTAGTGCAGCCTGTAATCGTCGCCACCGTCTGCCCGTCCGGCGAATAGGCCACACGATTGATCGTGCCGCAGCCGGTCTCGTTGAAAGAGACGTTTCGCAAAAACGTTCCATCAAACGCCCGCCATAAATTGGCGACCTTCTTTCCGTCGCTCTGAGCGCCGTTGCCAGAGAGCACGGTCTGCCCGTCGGGCGCATACGAAACGGAAGTCACATTCGCACTGGAATTGACGGACCACACGATGTCGGGCTGGCCCTGCGCCCGTGTACGCTGGGGCGTGATGAGCAAAGCGATAAGTGCTATCAGGAGTGCAGCGGTGAGCGAAAGAGAATGCCTTTTAACGGAACTTTGCCGATAGGTCTGGTTATTATCTTGATGATTGACCATCGCCGCCCCTTCCCTGATATTTCAAGCTTCCGGACAGCCTGTAGGTTTCGTGCCGCGCGAGGACGTACTTGAACGTCGAACTTGGGGAAGCTTAAGGGGAATGATTTGGGGCAATGGAGGCCAGATTGCGGAAGTCAAATTATATCCCTTGAATCGCTCCTGTCAAGATTTGGCACAGCCAGCGGTCGTGCCAGCGCCTTGCAACCGTGGTGATAAATAGTGCATCATAATCGTCAGCTAATCCTTCTCTCTTGCATCAGCGGTGATGCGCCCCTGATTTAGCGGCGTTCGGATAGTTCGAGAGCGGGTTGATCACAACCACAGAAGTCGCTCCTCCATTGGGAGCATCCGAACCTGAGCCTTCGCTGCGACCGTTACTACGAAGCACACTTCGATTCGAAACTTCTCTTAACACTCCAATTAAGGGAGAGGTACATCTATATGTCTATGAAACTTTACGTCGGCAATCTCGCTTTCCAAACTTCGAGCGACGATTTACAGCAACTCTTCGGGCAGGCCGGCACGGTCGAGTCCGCGTCGGTCGTTGAAGACCGCGACACCGGACGCTCCAGGGGCTTTGGCTTCGTCGAGATGTCTTCCAAGGAAGAGGGCGAGGCGGCCATCCAGCAGTTCAACGGCAAGGAAGTTGACGGTCGCAGCCTGACGGTCAACGAGGCCAAGCCGCGCGAGAATCGCAACGGCGGCGGTGGTGGCGGTGGGCGCGGCGGCTACGGCGGCAACCGTGGCGGCGGCGGCGGATACGGCGGCAATCGCGGTGGCGGCCGTTACAATCACGGCGACAACAATAGCACCAACCGCTGGTAAGAACCCTTTAGTATAACCAGCGACCCTTTACGGAAAGCGCCCCTGGCAAGAATATGAAGTAAGGCCGGGGGCGCTCTCTTTTTTAGAAGAGAACGTGCGGGGATAATTGGATTCGGTGGTGTTGTATTAAGCATGAAGTGTTCATAGCCTGTCCCGTCTGCTTTTCGGGAAACTGCTTTCAACTCGAGCAGCCCGAGGGAGCGCTCGCGTGCGATGATTGCGGCTTCACCCTGGCCGCGACCCCTCAGCCGAATCTCTCTGAACCCGAGGAATGTATTTTCTGCGGGGGCATCTACTTCTACTTCGAATCTCCTCTTGACCTCTCCTTCCTGGGGCGCGCCTCAATCTGTTACGTCTGCGAAGCCAGGTATAAGGGCATCAGCCCGGATAACCCGGATGAGTCCTATGAACAGGAACGCGCGCGGCGAGCCCGCAGGTCAGAGGCCGCCTCGTATTGGAAAGAAAGGGCCGAACGTTATGAAAAGCAAACCCACTCATGAGCCGTCGTGCTTCTGGACTCGATAAAAGCCCTCGAAGTTCATCTCCCGTGAACCAAAAACAAGTCGTTTCGAATTCAAAAAGACACGTCTGACTATTACAAACAGATGTGAGGTAAGCGGCACGAGAGATTTTCTAGCCGCATAAGACTAGAGAGAGGGCTGGTTCGGAATTATAAGGAGCTTTATGAGCAGCAAATTGAGCAGGGTGGACGAGGCGGCGCGCATCAACTGGGTGACGGCAAGCTGGATGATAATTTTTCACATCGGCGCTGTGGCCGCGCTCTTCATGTTTAGCTGGCAGGCTCTGATCGCCGCAGTCGCCCTGTGGTGGGTGGCCGGGAGTCCGGGCGTAGGGATGGGCTTTCACCGCTTGCTGACGCACAGGGGGTACAAGACGTCCAAGGCGGTCGAATATTTCCTGACCGTCTGCGGGACGCTCGCGCTCGAAGGCGGCGCCATCAACTGGGTCGTCACGCACCGCATACACCACGCGCACACGGACGCGCCAGGCGACCCGCACACGCCGCGCGACGGCGGCTGGTGGGCGCACATGGGCTGGATTCTTACTGGCACAGCGCAGGTGCACTCGACGGAGGTCCTGTGGCGCTACGCCCCGGACCTGATGAGAGACGGCTTCCATCGCTGGCTCAATCGCTTTTACTACGTGCCGCTGGTCATCTGCGGCATACTGCTCTTCGCTTTCGGTGGCTGGTCCATCCTGATGTGGGGCATCTTCTTTCGCGTGACGTTCAACCTGCACGCTACCTGGCTGGTCAACTCGGCGACTCACATGTGGGGCAGGCGACGGTTCGCCACCAATGATGATTCGACCAACAGTTGGTGGGTGGCGCTCCTGACTTTCGGCGAGGGCTGGCACAACAATCATCACGCGCACCCGACCTCTGCGCGCCACGGGCTGACCTGGTACGAGATTGATTTCAACTGGTGGGGCATACGCACGCTCCAGCTCCTCAGACTGGCGAAAGGGATTAAGCGCGTCCGCCTGAACGCGGCCAACGCTACCTGGCAGCTCTACTCTGGCCGCGCCCGCGTTAAAGGGAATTCATGAAAGAGCTGAGAGAGCAGGGCATTTATACTCTGCCCGACGGGAGGGAGTTCGTCGCGCATGCGGTCTTTCGCGGCGGATACGTTCTGTACACTCCCGGAGATTGGGAATTTTCCGGCCTGCACCTTTACGAGACTAATGCCACCGGGCAGCTTCGCTCCAAAGGCTTGCCAACCTCCTGGCGCGTCGAGGACCTGATAGACACCAGCCGGACGGCGCGCTCTCGCTCAAGGAGCGGTGCCGCGCCGCGACCGTTCAACGGCTAAGCGGGCGCTGCTCTTCTCATCTTCACGGCGGGTGTATAGCTCTTCCATGTGCTATACTTCGTCCGTCAACATTTGACCGCACTCGTTCTTTAGAAAAATTCACCTCTCGACATCGGGATCGGGTCTTCGAGCAGCCCTCTTCTTGTGCCGTCTGTTGTTTTTTCAAACGCGACTGTAACAAGGAGAGCCTGGTGTCTAATTCCATAGCACCTCAAAATTTAATCGAAAACAGTCTTTCGCAGCCCGCCGCCTCGTCAGGCTTAAGCTCGCTTGCCACGGCAGAGGATGGGTCTGTCTGCTTCGTCACGCGTTCAGGGGCGAATCAATGAAAATGCACTGTCATCGCTGCGGGAGGATGTTGCGGCTTCTTGAGACGAAGTGCCCTTACTGCTATCGCTCGGCCCTCGGTTGGCTACACCTCATCGCCGCCGCAGCCTGCATCGGTGCGGCCATCTACTGGCTCAAGCTTTTTTAGCGTCTGACCGGAAGCGGTACTGCCTTTACAGACGCACCAATTTTTCGAGACGAGCAGAACGCAGGAGTTGAGACAATTTTATGGACGGAACAAACGACCCAATTGACAACGGCTTTAACGAAGCGACAAACGGGGAGCAGTGGCCGGGGATAGATTCAAGGTATCGGCTGATCGTCGTGGCGGCACTAAGAAGCAAGCAGCTTCTGCGCGGCGCACCGCCGCGGATCGCTGCCGACCCGCTCAAGCGCAGGAACACCAGCATCGCGCTCGAAGAGGTCAAGCAAGGGCTCATACATTTCACAATCACCGACAAAGAGAAGAACGGCGACGGGCAGCAAGAGGACGGGCTCCTTTGAGCGCTTGAAATTGAAGCGAAGGACTTTTCAGAAATAACGATATGTAAGATGAACGGGCTGCGGGTCTATACCAATCCTTCGGACGCGGACGAGCCAGGCGGGCGCGCTATGTTCTACAGCCGGCGCGCCGACGGACCCTTTTACTGCTGGTTCTATGAGGAACAGGGCGGACGATGGCAGGTCGGCCGGGTCCACTTACCAGACTTCGCTCTGAGGGAGCTCCGCACCGCTAGCTGGAAAGCCGTCCCGCCGGAGTTGCAAGCGAAGATTAACGAGCACTACCTGGAATAGTCTGTCGTCAAATTCCGGCGCGACGAAAAATGCGCTTCCCCGATTTTAGAAAAATATTAATGCTCCAAAAAAGTATCCCGATTAAAAACCTAATCCTCGCCGGCCTCTCTCGTAAAGAGTATGGCCGCCTGCTCCCCAACCTGGAATCCGTCGCGCTGCCGCCCGGCGAGAAACTTTATAAGTCCGGCGACGCCATCGAGCACGTTTATTTCCCCGGAGACGGCCTGGTCTCTCTAGTCACTCACATGAACGACGGGACGACCGTCGAGGTGGGCCTCATAGGCCGGGACGGGATGGTAGGCATCCCCGTCCTGCTGGGCGACGACATAGCATTCGAAGAAGCAATCGTGCAGATCGAAGGCTCCGCCATGCGCATGAAGTCCGGGGTCTTCAAAGACGGGTTAAAGCGGAATCATAATCCGCTCCTCACCCAACTGCTGCTCTACACGCGCGCCCTGATGAGGCAGGTAGGGCAGACGGCCGCCTGCAACCGCATACACACGGTCGAGGAGCGACTCTCGCGCTGGCTGTTGATGTGCCACGATCGCCTGGAGGCGGACGAATTACCGCTGACGCAGGAGTTCATCTCCAACATGCTGGGAACACGACGGGCGAGCGTCGGCACTGCCGCGACGGGACTGCAAACGGAGGGGCTGATTCGCTACTCGCGCGGCCACATCAGTATCCTGGACAGAAAAGGGCTGGAAGAAACCTCCTGCGAGTGCTATCAAGCGGCTAAAGCGTAGGCCGACTTAGTCCGGATTTTTCTGCTACAGTCAGAACGCCGCCGGTTCTCTATGCACGTCAGCGTGCATACAGTGGTATACTTTTTCCGAACAACTCTCCAGTAGACATCTGGATAGAGAGCCCCTGACTCCCTCCTTATGCCATTTGCTTTGTTGTTTGTACCCTCTAAGCGGACTCGCTCAAGGGCAGTCTTACAGCTTTTCGACGACAAAGGTGACAAGAACGGACCGTGAAGATATTACTTTACAACCCTGACAACGGGGTAACGCGGAACTTCATGCCGCATCTCTGGATGTTTCTGCTTCAGGCGCTCACGCCGCCGGGCCATGAAGTCCTGCTCATCGACGGCAACGCGCGCGCCATGAACGAAGAGGAACTCGTGGAG
>DATEMM010000247.1:0-15699 GCA_035275605.1 Pyrinomonadaceae bacterium | reverse complement strand
CCCCCAGAAACCCTGTGCCGCCCGTGACGAGAGTCTTGGGCTGCGGCTTTCTGGCTATCGCCGTGCTCTTCTTCGCGACGGATTTGGCCGACGCCTTCGCCGGAGATTTACGCGCCGCGCGCTTCCTGGTTTTCGTGGTTGCTACCATGATGAAAAGTTCAGAGAAAGCCCCAACGGGGCGAGATATGAAAGCCTGGGGCACCTCCCTAGGAATCTGGCACAGCATTCAACGTCAAGCCCTGAAAGGGCGTAATACTCTATTTCGCCCTTTCAGGGCTCTGCCTTGAATGTGTGCCAGGTTCCTGGGGCGTTGCCCCAGGCTATTGTATGTCGCCTCTTCGGGGCTTTCAGACTTCTCAAACTGATTCTCAATACTCACCATTGTCTTTAATCGCCTATCGCCGTCATGTGTTCTGTCTGCTCGTCCGGCTCTGTGCTGCTGCTGCTGTTGCCGGTGCGGGCCGCGCGGCGCTCGTCCTTCCAGCGGCGGCGCAGGGCCTTGGCGTCGAAGGCGTGGCGCGTGCCGTCCCTCAGGTTCTCCACCGAGTGGCGGACTAGGGCGGCGATCAGTCTGTAGGCCTCGGCGCGCGCCATCCCCCTGGTCAAATCCTCCAGCTCTTCAATCGACAGATAGCGCCCGATGCGCGCGCCTATCTCACGGCTCCTGATGAGAGTCGAACCCTTCGGCATCGCCTCGTAAGTCCCGTGGACGTGGATGGGCAGGATGCCGACGCGGCAGGCGAGCGCCAGGTATCCGATGATCGGCTTGAAGTCCCCCAGCTTGCCCGTCATCGAGCGCCCGCCTTCTGGGAAGATGAGCGCGTTGTAACCACGGTCCAGGAACGAGCGCGCGTGCCGCAGCGACTGGCGCAGGCTCCCGCTCCGCTCAATGGGAACGGTGTTGGTGAAATTCTCCATGTAGGCGCGCTTATACTTGTTGTCGAAAAAGTAGTCGGCCGCAGCCAGCGCAACCATGTCACGCCCTGCGTCCCCGAGCGCCATCTTGATGAGCCCCATGTCCAGGTGCGACGTGTGGTTCGACGAGACTATGAAATTCGTATGCACGGGGATGTTGACGCGCCCCTCATACTTCGTGTGCAGGAACTTCTCATAGAACAGGCGCTGCAAGGTATCCAGGCCGCGGTTCCCCACGTTGCGTATGAACGCTGGGACGTGAATCTCGTCGGCGGCGTCGCGCTCAGGCTCGGCGCGTGCCTCCGCGCCCTGCTTGCGGGCAGCGGCGGGCGCGTGGCGCGTTACGACGCGGGCCAGCTCGCGCAGGTCGTTGACTTCCGTCAAAGTGTTGGGCGAGGTCAGCGTGCCCCCGGCATTCTCAATGGCGGTCGCCAACTCGACGTACATCAGGCTGTCGAACCCTAAGTCCGAGAGGCGAGAATCAACAGTGATTTCCGAGCGTGGGCGAGACGAGACGGCCGCGACGATATTCATCAGCCAGGTAATGTCGCCCTCTTTTTCATCCGGCGAGGCGACGCGCGACGTGGCCTTCGCGCTCTTCTCCAAAACCTGTAGGGTGTCTAGCACCTCGTTGCGCTTGACCTTGCGCGTGGCCGTGCGCGGCAGCTCGTTGTCCCAGAAATGAAAGACCTTGACGCGCTTGTAGAAGGGAAGACCCGAAGAGATGTCGCGGAAGTGCTCTTCGATGCGTTTGCGTACCTCCTCGCGCGTCAAGCTCTGGTCGTGCTCGTAGTCTGGCACAACCATGCAGGCTACCTTCTCGCCCAGCCCGTCGGGCAGGCCGACGACGCTCAGCTCCTTGATGAAGGGTGAGGTGTCGTAAGCCTCTTCGACTTCGTCCGGGTAGACGTTCTTGCCGCTCGTGTCGATGATGACCTCTTTCGAGCGCCCGACCAAGTAGAGATTGCCTTCGTCGTCCAGCCGCCCTATGTCGCCCGTGTGCAGCCAGCGGTTGACGAGCGTGCGGCGCGTCGCGTCCTCATTCTCGAAGTAGCCGACCATGACGTTGGGGCCGCGCGCGATGACCTCGCCTATCCCGGCGGCATTCGCGTCCAGGATTTTCACTTCGACGCCGGGCAGGGGCTTGCCGACCGTCCCGGTCGAGAGCTTGTTCTGCGGGCGCGTGACGGTCAGCACCGGCGAGGCTTCCGTCAACCCGTAGCCCTCCAGGATGGTGAAGCCGAGGCCGTGAAAGTCTTTCTGCACCTGTTCGCCAAGAGCCGAGCCACCGCTAATCAGGTAGCGTATGCGCCCGCCCATGCCCTGATGAATCGGGTAGAAAACGAGCTGGCCCAAATTGAGCGGCGTGTTATCGCGAAGCCACGAATTCACTCTAATCAAAAGGTCCGCGGTCGAGCCGATCAATTTGCTACGCTCGTTGAACTTGTTCTTGATGCGCCGATGCAGGAGTTCCCAGACGGCCGGGACGCCGACCATGCCTGTGACGTGCCCGTTCTTGATGGCGCGTGTCAGCGCCTCGCTCGACAATTCTTCGAGATAAGTAATCTGCGCGCCGCGGCTCAAGGGGGCTAGAAAGCCAGCGGAGAATTCGAACGTGTGGTGCAGCGGCAGGACCGAGAGCACGCCATCCTGCGTTGTCATGTCGAAGATGGACGAGAGCATGGAAGTCATGCTCGTCAGATTCCTGTGTGAGAGCATGACGGCTTTGGGCTGGCCCGTTGTGCCGGAAGTGAAGATGAGCGAGGCGATGCTCTGCGCCTGCACACGCGAGGGCAACAACGCGATGCGCTCGTCTTCCGTCTGCTCGTCCGGCATGGCGAAGACCTCTTCGAACTGCCAGATGCGCATCTCCGTCAATCCGGCCTCGCTCAACTTCTCCGCGAGGTCGGAGTGCTTGTCGTACATCTCGCGGCTGACGACGATGCCTGCGGCGTCGCCCGCGCGCGCGAAGCTGACGACCTTTTCGGTGGAGACGTCCGGATCGACTGGGATGCAGGTCGCCCCGGCCTTGAGCACGCCGAAGTAGGTCATGCCCCACTCGGGCGCGTTGTGGCTGAGCAGCATGACGCGCGAGCCTGACTTGATGCCCTGGCTCGCGAAGAAGGCAGCGGCGCGGAGGCTAAGCTCGCGCATGTCCGCGTAGGTGTACTGCTCTTTCCGGCCGTCGCGCTCGATGCGCATGGCGACGCGCGTGGCGTGACGCTTCGTGGAGGTCTCGAAGAGTTCCAGCAGGTCGCGATAGGTGTAGACGCGCTTGGGCTGGGCGCGCATGTCCTCTTCGAGTTTCGGGAAGACCCATTTCTTGAGGCCGGGGAAATGGGTGTTCATCCAGTAGTCGTACCAGTCGTACTTTTCCGGGTGCCAGGCGAGGAGCGCCTGCTCGTCCTTGCGTATGCGGGACATCAAGGAGCGCACGTTGTCGGCGCGGAAGATGTAAGCGTTCTCGACCGTGAAGGGCCGGAACATCTCGAAGGCTTCCTGCGTCTCGTGCGTCAGCTCCTCGAAGCGGTCAACGCTCTGCTTGACGCGGTCTATGACTTCGGTGACGCGGCCGCCGCCCCAGCGCGGGCGCACGCGGTCGAGCAGGCCGGAGACCTTTTTGGCCGCAGCGTTAATCATCGGCGTCGAGGTCCGGTCGAAGTGAGCGGGCGTGACGGGTTTTGTCTCCATGCGCGCGGCGATCTGGTTGACGATCTTGAATCCCGTCTCCTTCTCCTCGAAATGCTTGCGCTTGTAGAGCCCGAGCAGGCCGACGATGCGGCGCATGTCGTTCGGGTTCGAATCGCCCGTGGCGGCCTGGTGGACGAGGCGCGGCTCTTCGACGCAAGCCTCGGCGGCGACGGCCAGCATGACGGCGGCGACCTGGTCAACGGGCGTGATGTCCAGGATGAGTTTCTCGTTGACGGGAATTAATGATTGCCCTTTGAGCGCGATGAAGATGAGCGGCGCTGTCGTCGTGAAGCCTTCGTTCCAGCCTGGGAACGGGTAGGACATGGCGGACTCGACGATTGAGGGGCGGACGATTGAGCGGACGATTCCATCCTCGGCGGCGACGAGCTGTTCGCCGAGGCTCTTGGTGTAGGTGTAAATGTTGGGCCAGCCCCACCAGGCGGCGCGCTCAATTCCTAAGTCAGTCAGGCGCGTTCGCGTCCAGACCTTGCGCTCGCGCGCCACGGCCAGCCCCATCGCGTCCAAATCATCGGGATCGCGCCCCTCTTCGATGAGGCGCTTGCGGGCAGACTCGCGGAAGCGGGCCGCCATCAAGGCGTCGCGCGCCTCGTCCCGCACGCGGTCGGCCAGCTTGGCACAGTCGCGTATCTCCTGCTCGACGTTGAACTCGACGCCCCGCATGTCGTCCTCGTCGCGGCGCGGGAAATAGCCTATGACCGGGTCGGATTCCCAGACCGGGCCGGAGCGGTTGCCCGCGACAAAGCAGGTCGAGACGTGCACGACGGCGGGCCGCTTCATGCGCTTGGCGAACTTGATGACGTTCTCCGTCCCGACGACGTTGGTGCGAAGCGCGCTCTCCAGCGTCGGGTTGAAGGTGACGTTGCCCGCGCTGTTGACGACGACGTCTATGTCGTCGGCTATCGCTTGCGCCTCCTCTTCCGTGTAGCCCAGGTTCGTCTCGCCGATGTCGCCGCCGACGATTGCGACCTTGTCGCGGATGAACCCCTCGAAGGCGTCACCGTAACGCTCGCGCAGCGGATCGAACGGCGGGGCCGTGATGACGTTGTTCCAGAAACGCGTCTCGGACTCTTCCTTCGAGCGCGCGCGCACGGTGACGTAGACGCGCCCTATGTTCGGGAAGCGATGCAGGAGCATCGAGAGCGTGACCTTACCCAGAAAGCCGGTCGCCCCGATGATGAAAATCTTGCGATCGTTATAAATTTCAGTCGGAGATAGTTTCATCGTTCCATAGCCCGCTTGAGCTGAAGATGCCATGCACAAGCAAATTCGTGTAAGTATGCGCCATAGATGCCGCCCTTGAACTCTTCGTCCCGTACAGGCAATTCATTCCATGTCCGCGATCCCGATCATGGGCTGATGCAGCATGGTGATCTCGGCGGAGCGGCCCATGTAGCTGCGGGCCATCGCAATCGCCTCTGTCAGGTTGTCGGCGCGCTCCCAGCCGAGCATGGCCGGCACGTGCGCGTTCTCGGCCCCGGCGGCGATGACCTTGCCGACGTGCTGGCGGCCGTTCTCGCCCCAGTACCACATGAAGAAGGGGTGCGCGCCGTGATAGGCGTTGCCGCGCCGGTACATCTCGACGTAAGAGGGATTGTTGGCGAACTCGCGCTCGTACTTTTCGCGCAAAGTGACGGCATCGCGCGTCTCTGGCAGCAGCCGGTTGAAGAACTCTATATAGCTCGGGTGGAAATTGTGGTCGAACTCGTCATAGCAAGGATGGTGCAAGATGAGTACGCCGCCCTTCTTCAACAAGGGCTTCCCACGGTAGAAGTTGAAGTGATAGCCGAGCGCCATCACCTGCACGAGCAGCGGATTCAAGACCGAGTACACGTTGTAGGGCGAGATGTCCGGGATGCCCGTGACGAGAATGTCGCACTGCCCCTTGATCGGAATCGCGTACTGCTCGAAACCCTTCTCGATGATCTTCTCGTGGACGGGCTCCGTGCGCCCGGCGTGGCAGGCGATCATCTCGTACTGCGCGGGCATCGCGTGCAGCATCTTGCGACGCGCGGCGCGCGGGAGCTTCGACATCGTCCGGCTGATGGTCTCGAACTTCAAACGGTCGAACGAGGTGAAGTCGTCCTCGTTCTTGAAGAGGAAGTCCAGAGCCCCCGTGTACATGCGATTGTTAATCGCAGTCTCGATGTGGAAGACGTTCATGTGCTCGTCAACCAGCTTACCCAAACGCACTACCTTGTGATTCAGCTCAGAGCGCGCCGGGTCCATGTAGCTGTCGGAGTCGCGGATGGTCTGCGGCTCGTGGTGCGCGCGCAGGGATTCGTAATCACAGAGGCCCACGGCCACGGACTTGTGCCCGCCGTCCATCGGAACGAGGTTGATGTTGACGTAGATGACGAGGTCACTTTCAGCGCAGCGGCGGTTGATGCGCAGCGGCTCCTTGTGCTTCGTGTGGCCGAGCGTGACTAAACCTTCGGGCCATTCGGCGTCGTGGTTGTAGTAGCGGTCCGGGTAGAACTCATCAAAAATCTTTGACCCGACCATGCGCTTCATCTCCCACTCGGTCATCTTCCGGTGGAGCGAGTTGGCGATGATGATGTGCACGTCGTCAACGCCGTGCCCGGCGAGCATCTCGGCCAGGATTTCTATGACGGTCTGGCGGATGTCTGGCGTCGCCATCGGCGGAAGCGGCAAAGAGATGTCGTCCACCGCAATCGTCACCTTCATCCCAGGATAGAGCTGCGCGAACAGCGGGTCGCAGTCGTGCGGGTGGTTGAGCGCGTAGCGAATCGCCGCCTCGCGATTAGGAAGACCCTTAATCGGCGGCTTCGGGTAGATGACCCTTGTGCCAATCGGCAAATCTTCGAGGATGAAATCCTCGCCCGACGGCATCACGCGCGGCGCGCTGTCGCTGTCGATGTAGACGACGGATTCGTGTGTCTTTCTGCGTAGTTGAAGGCTCATAATCAGTGGTCAGTGGTCAGTGGTCGGTGGTCAGTTGGGAGTCAGTTCCTTAACTGACCACCGACCACTGACCACTGATTACTTTAAGTTCAGTATCGGCCAATCGTGGTGCAGGGCCGTCTGTTTGAGTCGCATGTCGGGGTTGACGGCTGCCGGGTGGCCTACGACGGAGAGCATGGGAAGGTCCGACATGCTGTCTGTGTAGGCGTAAGAATCTGACAGGCTAATTCCTTCGCGCTCGGCGAAAGTGCGAATCCAGGATGCCTTGGTCGCGGCGGCGAGCACGGGCGGCAACAGTCTGCCGGTGGCTACGCCGTTGACGAACTCCAGGCGGTTCGCCACGTAGTCTTCGATGCCGAGGTATTTCATCAGGGGCGTGACCGACAGGTCGAGCGCGCCCGTGACGACGACCTGGCGGAAACCCAGGCTGCGAGATTTTTCTATCAGCTCGAAAGCTCCGGGAAAGATGGCGGGCTTCAAGACGTCCTCGAACAACTCTTCGGCGAAGAAGCGCAGGCGGTCTTCCGACTCACCCTTGTAGCGCTTGAAGAAGAGGTCGTTGAAGACCTTTCGGCTATACTGGTCTGTGACGGCGAAGATAGGAATGCTTAAAAGCGTCGAGGCGCTCTTCTTGAAAGTGCGGAACAGCCCCTGCTGGTTCTTCGCGTAAAACCCGAGCGTATGAACAAGGTTGGTGCTGACTAAAGTTCCTTCTAGGTCGTAAAATGCAGCCGCTGCCACATTGCCCTCCAAAAGGGCACGTGCGCTTACGTTTGAACTGGCACGCGCCGGGGATTCGTCCGGGAATATGGATTAAGTAGTGCGGGCAATCTTACCCTAAATCGCGATTTTGGGTAAGCTACCAGGCGCAGAAAAATTCATCTCAGTGAGAAGACACAGCTTAGCCGCCGAAAAATCAGTGAGAAACAAAAACGGATTCAAGAGGTTTTGCCAGGCCCTGCTGCTCGCCTGGCTCTCAATCTTCGTGCTTTCCTCCTGCTCTTCGCGCCCGGAGATAAGCGCAGGGGCACAGGACAAGGCGCAGGCCGCAGGGCTGGTGGAAGAGGCCGATAAACTCTACAAGGAGAGGGCGGAGCTTTCGCGCACGCGCGAGGCCATTCTAATGTTGCGCCGCGCCGTGGCCGCGGACACGGAGAGCTACGACGCTGCCTGGCGGCTCAGCCGACTCAACTATTTCCTGGGCGCGCATACCAAAGACGAGGCGGAGCGCGACCGAGCTTACAGTGAGGGCGTGGAGGCGGGGCGGCGCGCCGTCAAGATTCAGGGCGGGAAGGCGGAAGGTCATTTCTGGCTCGGCGCGAATTTGGGCGGGCAGGCGCAGACGAGCCTGCTGAGCGGGCTGACGGCCGTGGACGAAATCCGGCGCGAGATGCAAAAGGTGATTCAGTTAGATGAGGGCTTTCAGGGCGGAAGCGCCTACATGGCGCTCGGGCAGGTCGATCTGGAAGCGCCGCGCATGATGGGCGGCGATTCAAAACGGGCGGTGGAAGTTCTGGAAAAGGGCCTGCGCTTTGGCGAAAACAACACGTCTTACCGCCTGCGACTGGCACAGGCTTACATGGCCGTGGGCCGGACGGAAGACGCGCGCAGGCAACTAGACCTGATCATCAACTCCACGCCTGACCCGGACTATTTGCCGGAGCACGGGGACGCGCTCTCCGGGGCGCGCAAGCTGTTGACGAAGCTGGAAGGGAAGTGAATCGAAGATCATGAGCCAGCCGAAATGTTCGTGCGAAAGGTTACAGAGGCTCGAAGGCGCGAGCGTGCCCGCCTACATCTGCACTTACCTGGAGCAGGCGAACGGCGCGACGCTCGAAGAGAAGAACCGTTATCGCTGCCGAGTCTGCGGGCGCGAGTGGGAGAAACGCTGGCCCGAGAATAAAGACGAGAGCAAGCGCCCGAGCTTGATAAGGGAAAAGTGATGAGCGATGAGTAGAAGGTGAGCAGTGAGCAGTAAGCAGTCAACAGCCCCGTTAGGGGCGGAAGATTTTAGCCCAGGGCTTTAGCCTTGGGAATCATGCCCAATAAAAGATTGAGCCCCGTAGGGGCGGCTGAATCAGTCGCCCCTACGGGGCTCTACTCTTTGTCCAATGCTGTTCCCAGGGCTAAAGCCCTGGGCTATTGTCATGCCGCCCCTGACGGGGCTGATTCATCACTCATCACTCATCACTCATCGCCTCTTTTTTACAATCCTGCTTGCAGATAAGGGAAGGGGACGTGCTCGGCGTCGCGCCCGGCCTCATGCAGGCAGTCGAGCATGCGGTCCGCGCCCGCGTAGTTGAGTGAGTGGATGATGATGGTCGCGTCGCGCTGGCGGTCTGGGTGCCGTGCGAGCCAGGCGGCGACGGCGTAGCCCGTATGCTCGTCGTCCCGCTCATCCGAAAAGTAATGCTCCTCACGCAGGTCGTGGTCTAGCAGAATCGTCGCGTACTCGCGCTCATCCAGCCAACGGACGGCCTGGCCCACGTCGCACGTCACGTCCAGCACGTGCGATGCGAACTTGCCACGAAACCAAGCGCAACGCATCTCGTCATCTTCGACCAGCAGCACACGCCGCAGAGGATTATTCATACGATTGCGTAATGCGGATAACGGGATTGCGGATTGAAAAGAAAGCACACAATCGCCCCCTACTCCGCAATCCGCAATCCCAAATCCGCATTCTCTAAGGTTTGCCAGACGCTCTCTTCAGTTCTTCCAGATTGCGCTTGAGCGATTCCAGTTTCTGGCCCGCCTCGCCGAACTTGCCTTCGGACATCAGGCGCTGGTAGTCGGCCAGATCCGCCGCCGCGCGGTCAATCAACTGCTGCGTAGTCGCGGGCAACTGTTGCTGTGGCGGCCTTCCCGCCTGCGGGCTGGGGGAAGGTTTAGGCTGCGGCTGCCCAGGCCCGGTCGGCGGCTGTTGCTGCTGTTCGCCGGGCTTCGGCTGCTCGCCGGGCCTGGCCGCCTCGCCAAAGAGTTTCGTCAGCGCCTCTTGGAAGTTCGCGCCGAAGACCAGGCGCTCCTGCGTGGCTAGGACGACGAGGCGCAACTCCGGCATGGGGCTCTGCGCCGCTTGCAGGTAGATGGGCTCGACGTAGAGCAGCGAACGGCCCATAGGGATGACGAGCAGGTTGCCGCGCCGCACGCGCGAGCCCTGCTGGTTCCACAGCGAGAACTGGCCTGAGAGCTGCGGGTCCTGGTCTATGCGCGCCTCTATTTGCAGCGGCCCGTCCACGAGCCGCGAGCGCGGGAAGCTGTAGGCCAGGAGGGAGCCGTAGGCCGCGCCGTCCGAGCGGCCGGCCATCCAGCCGATCATGTTGTTGCGATTGGCGGGCGTGAACGGGACTATCTCCACGAACTCGTTCTGCATCTCCTCGCCCGGTAGCTGCATCAGCACGAAGTAAGGTTCGAGCGCCTCTGGCTGCTGCTTGTCCTTGTTCGGGCTGGCTTGGCGCGCCATGCTCCACACGTCCTCGCGCTGGAAGAAGACGCTCGGGTTCGTCGTGTGGTACAGGCCGAAGACCTCGCCCTGCGTCTGAATCAGCGTTTCGGGATAGCGTATGTGCGCGCGCAAGTCCGCAGGCATCTGGCTCGCATCCTTGAAGAGAACCGGAAAGACCGCGCGGTAGGCGTTAATCAGAGGGTCTTCCGCGTCGAAGACGTAGAAGTCCACGGAGCCGTTGTAGGCGTCCACCGTCACCTTGACGCTGTTGCGCATGTAGTTGACCGTCTTGTTGCTCGCCGTATAGTGACGCGAATAGGGGTAAGTCTCCGACTCCGTGAAAGCGTCCATGACCCAGAAGAGACGACCCTCGTCCGAGACGACTATGTAGGGGTCGTCGTCGTAAACGAGGTAGGGCGCGAGCGCGTTGATCCGGTCAGTGATCTTGCGGCGCATCAGGACGCGGCTCTCCGTCGTGATGGCGTCGGAGAAAGGAAGCTTCGAGACGTCGCCCAGCGACCACGCCAGCAACAGGCGGCGGAAGAACCCTCCCAAAGGGATGCCCCCTGTGCCCTCGTAAACGTTCGAGGTGCCGGATTCGCCCTGCGGGTAGTTGAACTCCTGCTGCTTCGTCTTAACGTAGACGTCCGTGTCCGTCTTCATCCCGAAATAGATTTCGGGCCTGGTCAGCTTGACCTCACCCACAGCCGCAGACTCGACCGGCATGTTCGAGAGGATGAAGCGCGGCAGACCTTCGGGCGTGAATTCGTTGGCCGTGTTCATCGTCACGCCGTAGCCGTGCGTGTAGATCAGCTTTTCATTAATCCAGGTGCGCGACTGTTCCGGGAGCTTGCCCACGTCCAGCTCGCGCGTGGCGAGCATCATCTGGCGGATCTGCCCCCCGACCTTGTAGCGGTCCACGTCCACGTCGTCGAAGGTGTAGTAGGTGCGTATCTCCTGAATCTGGCGCAGCGTATCGAGCAGTGCCGTCCAGTCCCAGAGGCGCACGTTGTCCAGCGTGGCCCGGTTGTTCTCGATTTCGAGACTCGCGACCGAAGGCTCTGCCTCGTAGTCGCGCATCTCTATGCGGTCGAGGCCGAACCCTTTGCGCGTCCAGTTGATGTTGTGCTCGATGTAAGGAGTCTCGCGGCCCAGCTCGTTCGGTTTGACGACGAAACTCTGCACGTAGGACGGGATCAGTATCCCCGCGACGAGGTACGTCAGGATGGGCAGCGCGACTGCGCCGACGATAAAGCGGAGTCTACGCTTCGTGAAAGCATTAATCAGGATGACGACCGCCGCCAGGACCATCGTGATGGCGACGATGGTTAAGCCCGGCAGGTAGTAGTTGGCCTCCGTGTAAGTGACGCCCGAGAACGATTGATGGTCCTGCCATAGATAGGGGAAGCGCGCCAGATAGATGCGCCAGGCGAGCGCCAGCAGAAAGAGTGCGAGCGCGAAAGAGACTGCGCCGTAACTCGTCCTGCGCGCGGCCTCTCCGGCCGCCCTGGTCTGCTTCTGTGTGGCAGAGAGAACGGCGAAGAGCACGGTCGCGACCAGAATGAGCAGCGAGAGCAGGATCAGCCAGCGGCTTAGAATCTGGTGGACGGGCAGCGAGAAGAGGTAAAAACCGAGCGGCTTATTAAAAATCGGGTCGGGGTTCATGACCGCCGGCTGGTTCAAATAGAGGGCGAATTCGCGCCAGCCGTCCTTCATCCCCAGACCGAAAATCAGTCCGGCGACGCCGGCCACGACCCAGGCCGCCGGGCGAAACAGTCGTCCGGGGTTAATGCTCATGGCCTGGTTGTTGACCATGATGGTGCGGCGTTCGAGGGCCGTGGCAGAGAATGTGCGCTCGATGAGCCAGAAGGCCGTGCGGAGGATGATGATGGTCAGGGCGGCGAAGATCAGAAACGAAAAGAGCTTGGCCCGGAAAATGTACCAGTAGACGGAAGAGTAGCCGAGCGAGCCGAACCAGAGCGCAGAAATGTAAACGGACGCCGAGCGAATCAGGATAAAGAAGAGGACAATTGCGGCGATGATTATCCAGACGAGCTTGCGGCGGCGCTTCGGGGGCGACGGGCTGATGTCTATGACATCGTCATCCATGTCAAGAGGGGGCTGTGTGCTCATGCCGCCTAGCATACGCCGAACGGGGCACAACACTCAATGCCGTTTGCTTTCGGATTAAGGGAGCAGGCAAAATCGCTTTCACTTGAAGACGGGCCGTCAACGCGTAAGAGCTCAAGCGCCCGCAAAGGAGAGGGGGCACAGAGAAAGTCATCTCGAATTTAGAATCCGTGATTTTAAATCCACATCAATCAGAGCGAGCGAGAGTTTCGTCCAGATCCAGGTCAACGCGGCGAGCCTTTGCGCTCTTCTTGCTTTGCCTGGGCCTGTTGGCGGGAAGCCTCACGCTCTCCTCCTGCGCAAAATCAAAGAGCGAGCGATTACCGTTCGCGGCGGTTCGCACGCTGGCAGGGGCGGAGCGGCAGGGCGAGCGCGGGCCATTCGACGAAGCGTTCGGCGTAGCCGTCACAAGGGACGGCACGATCTACTTTTCCGACGGGGCCGCCAATCGCATCTGGCAGCTTGCTCCAGGCGGTGCACCAAAGGCCGTCGCGGAAAACCTGAACACGCCGTCTGCCATCGCGCTCGATAAAGACGGCGCGCTCGTCTTTGCGGACACAGGCTCGCACACCATCAAGCGCCTGGAAGTGCAGAGCGGTCGCGTAGCGGTCGTCGCCGGGACGCCCGACCGTGCGGGGTTCGCGGACGGCGACGGTTCGACTGCGCAGTTCAATGCGCCCGTCGGCGTAACCGTCGCGCCGGATGGCACAATCTTCGTCGCGGACACCTACAACGACAGAATCCGCGCGATTGACCGGGAAGGCCGCGTGAGAACCATCGCGGGAGGCGACGCGCCCGGATACCAGGACGCCGCGTCGGGCGCTGACGCGCGCTTTGATACGCCCTGCGGTATCAGCATGGACACGGACGGCAGCCTGATCGTCGCGGACACTGGCAATCATCGCCTGCGCCGCGTGAGCCAGGCCGGCGCGGTAACGACTATCGCCGGAACGGGCCAGCAGGGCGTCTCTGACGGGGCTCCTGAAGAAGCCTCGTTCAACGAACCCGTGGGCGTCCATGTCGATGCGGACGGGACGATTTACGTCACGGACGCGGGAGCCTCTGCCGTGCGCGTCTACCGCCCTGGGTTGTGGCGACAGGTCTACACGCTCGTCGGCTTTGCGAGCGCCGGGGTGCGCGACGGGACGCTCGACGTCGCGCGCCTGGCGCGCCCGACTGGGGTTGCCGTCTCTCCGGACGGAACGCTCGTCATAGCGGATTCCGGCAACCGGCTCGTCCGCGCGGTGTTGCGTGAAGGCGGCGCGCAGGGTGCGGAGTTGACGCCCGAGCAGTTAAACGCCCTGCGCCCGAGGGCTGAGGAGTTTCGCGCCGCGGCACCGCCGCGCTGGCCTTACGACCCGCCGGACAAGCCTCGCGAGATAGCCGCGACCTTCGGCGAGATTCGCGGCGAGATTAAGGAAGGCGAGGATGCCTGGTTTCATAACGGGCTGGACATCCCTGGAGCATACGGCGAGACGGCCCGCATCGTCCGCACGGAGAAAATCCTGCGCCCGCTCTCGGTCGAAGGCGTCGGCGGCGCGCGCGAGCGCATACGTTTCCCCACGCTCGGCTACATACACCTGCGCGTGGGCCGCACGCAGGACGACCGCGCCTTCGATGACGAAAGGTTCGTCCTGCGCCGCGACGACAGGGGCAAGGTGATTGGCGTCCGCGTGCGCCGCGGGGCACAGTTTCGTGCGGGCGAGAATGTGGGCACGCTCAACAACCAGAACCACGTTCACCTGATTGCGGGGCGCACAGGCGGAGAGTTCAACGCGCTGGCCGCGCTGGAACTGCCGGGCGTCAGAGACACTGTCGCGCCCGTGATTGAGAATGACGGGGTGCGCCTTTTCGACCGTGATGGAAGAGAACTGCGCGCGCCGTCTTCTTCCGCGCGCGCCGATTCATCGGCGCAGCACGGGGAGGCGACTGGCAATCAGATCACTGTCCGCGGAGACGTGCGGGTGGTGGTGCGCGCTTATGACCAGATGGATGGCAACGCTGCGCGTCGCCGGCTGGGGCTCTATCAACTCGGCTACCAGGTGCTCAAACGGGACGGCGGCCCGGCACCCGGATTCGCGGAGCCGCTCGTGACCATCTCGTTCGAGAGTTTGCCGGACGACGGGCGCTCCGCCCCCATAGCTTACGCGGCGGGCAGCAAATCGGGCGCGACCGGCGAAACCATCTTCGCCTACATCGTCACGAACCGCGTGCGTGAGCGCGAGGCGGCAGAGGATTACTGGCACACTTCCCAGTTGCCGGAAGGGGAGTACCTCCTCAGGATCTTTGCCGCGGACTTTTTCGGCAACCGCACGACGCGCGATATAGGAGTGCGAATCGCGGCGCAATGATAGTCGCTGGAGATCGGGGGAAGAATTAACAGGGATGGACAGAGATTGTCAGGATAAGAGAATGAAAGAGCAGTGCCGGGCTTTGCTTTTTATCCTGTCTATCCTGTCTATCCCTGTTAAATTCCCCAAGGGTTAGGCCGCCGCTCTAAAATTGCAGAACAAATTGAAGAAGCGTTATATTGATGCACGCACAACCATAGGACACTCTTTGCGTCGCGCTTCCCGCCGCGAATTTTAGACAGCTTCCCGAAGGAGACCATGACCGTGAATATCCGCCGCACGCACCGCCAACTGATAGCCCTCGTAGCTCTCGTCTCGCTGTTCATTGCCGCGACCCTGTCGTCTGTGGCCGAGTCCAGGGGCGATAAAGAGAAAGCCTCCGCGGTGATTCGCGTCGCGCCGCCCGCGCCCACGTTCGACCAGGCGGCGCGGCTGGCGGAACTCGCCTCGCGCCGCCAGCGCGTCGCCGAAAAGATTGGCCCAGGCAGCATTCTCGTCCTCTTCAGCACGGAGCCGCGCGTCTACACGAACGACGTGGACTATCATTACAGGCAGGAGAACAACCTTTACTACCTGACGAATCTGAACCAGAAGGGCGCGACGCTCGTCCTGATGCCAGGCAACCAGCAGTTGCGCGAAATTCTCTTCCTGCCGCGCCGCGACCCTGCGGCTGAGACCTGGACGGGCCACATGTACAGCCCCGAAGAGGCGCAAGCCATTTCCGGCATACGCGAAATCTGGGAGGCCAAAGAGTTCGAGCCCTTCATGCGCTCTTTGCGAGGCCGTCAGGCATATCGCCCGAAAGCCGAAGCCCTCCTGATGACCGCCGCGGTTCAGCCCGTCACGCCGCCCGTTCCACAGACTTCGCAGATGACCGTCGGGGCGACTCCCGTTCAGCCCGCCGCCGTGGCTTCCTCCGCGACTGGCACAAGCGTCACGACCACCAACACGCCGTCCGCGTCTCAGCCGGTGGCACAGCCCGTGGCTGCCACCGCGGGCGCGAGCGCCAGCACGGCCCCGACCGGCTACGAGACGCTCTTTGCCGCGATGGCTAAAGACGAGGCGGCGCTCTACCTGCTCGTACCGCGCGAGGAGGACAGCCGTGAGTACAGGCCCGAGCAGACCTTCGCCACACAGTGGGCCAGGACCGCGAGCGGCTTTAACGTGCGAAACGCGGCTCCCATCTTCACGCAGATGCGCCTTAGAAAGTCGCCGATGGAATTA
>DATEMM010000246.1:0-24945 GCA_035275605.1 Pyrinomonadaceae bacterium | reverse complement strand
GATCTCGGCTTATGGATGCTGCTCGCGGCGATTGTCGGCTCAAAGGTGCTGATGCTTTTCACGGAGCCGGAGTATCGCGAAGACCCTGCGCGGCTCATCTCGCTCGATTTCCTGCGCTCGGGCGGAGTCTTCTACGGCGGATTCCTCGGGGCCGTCCTCGTCGGCTACATCCTGATGAGGCGCTACAAGCTGCCCTGGTGGAAGACCGCGGACTCTTTCGCGCCGGGAATCGCGCTCGGCAACGCCATCGGGCGACAGGGTTGTTTCGCCGCCGGGTGCTGCTGGGGCAAGCCGACCATGCAGCCCTGGGGCATGCATTTCAGCGAGCTGGGCCACGACATCACGGGCGTGCCGACTGTCGTCAGCCACCTCGAAGACCCTGCGCAGCAGGCTTACTGGTCGCAAAAACTCGGCGGACTGTTTCAGCCGCTTCATCTTCACCCGACGCAGCTTTACGAATCCTTCGGCGCGCTCCTGATCTTCTTCTTCCTGCTCTGGCTGCATCGGCGCAAGCGTTTCAGCGGCCAGGTCATACTCTTCTACGCGGTGCTCTACGCCGTCATGCGCTTCACCATAGAGTTCTTCCGCGACGACCCGCGCGGCGACATCCTCGGCCTGACGACGCTGACGGGCCTTTCGACCTCGCAGATGTTGAGCCTGATCGTCGGCGTCAGCGGTCTGGTATTCCTTATCCTCCGCTGGCGACGCAGTGCAGAGAAGCCCGAGAAGGTCTCACGCACCGCGGACGCCGCTCGCGCGTGATTTGAGGATTCTGTGATGAGTACGGGGGAAGAGGCTGAGCAGGAGACCTCGACGCTCACCTTCCGCGTCGCCGCTGGCGAAGCGGGCGCGCGCCTAGACGCTTATCTAGCCGCGCGCATACAGGATTGGAGCCGCGCGCGAATTCAGCGCCTCATAGAAGACGGCGACGTGCTGGTCGGGGGCCGCACGGCTAAGCCGTCATATAAACTTCGCGACGACGACGAGATCGAGGTCGAGCTGACGCCGTCAACCCCGACCGAGTTTGTCCCCGAAAACATCCCCCTGGACATCATCCACGAAGACGACGACCTCGTAGTCGTCAACAAGCCTGCCGGATTGGTCGTACACCCTGCTGCCGGAATCTCTTCCGGCACACTGGCCAACGCGCTCGCTTATAGATTTCGGATTGGGGATGTCGGATCGCGGAATGAGAAAGGCAGCGCCAATCCGCAATCCGCATTCCGCAATCCGCAATATCCCCGTCCCGGCATCGTGCATCGCTTAGACCGAGACACCTCCGGCCTCATCGTCGTCGCCAAAACCGAGAGCGCGCACGAGAAGCTGTCGGACCAGTTTCGCGCGCGCGAGGTTTTCAAATCCTACGTCGCCCTAGTTCACGGCCGCGTCGCGCAGGAGACTGGGCGCATCGAAGGCGCAATCGCGCGCGACCCGCGCAACCGCACGCGCATGGCCGTCGTCGCTGGGGGCCGTCCCGCGCTTTCGCTCTACCGCGTGCGGCAGAGGTTCGACCGCTTCACACTGTTGGACGTGGAGATTAAGACGGGACGGACGCACCAGATCAGGGTGCATCTGCAATGGCTCAAGCACCCGGTCGTCGGCGACGCGGTCTATGGCGAAGGGCGCGACAACACCGTGGCTGACCCTCGTTTGCGCGCGCGCATCAATGCGATGGGCCGCCAGTTCCTGCACGCAGAGCAGTTGGGCTTCCATCACCCGCGCACAGGCGAAGCGCTCCGCTTCACGGCGGCGCTTCCCCCTGAGCTTGGAAAAATTCTTGACGAGTTAGAGGCGCGCTAAGGGATGGGGTCGAAGCGGCGCAGGAGTTCCTGAAACTGCGGATCGTCGCGGAGACTGTCGAAGAGCGGCTCGACCCTGATGAGAACCAGGCCGGGGTGCCTGTTCTCGAAAGCCTTGTTGAGCTGCGCCACGGCCTGCTCCTTTTCCCCCAGCCCCGCGTGGATGGTCGCGATGTAGAGCGGAGAGACGTAGCGGCGCTGCGAGAGTTCTATCATCCTGACGAGAAGCGACTGCGCCTCGGCGCGCCTGCCCGACGCGGCGTAGGCGTAGCCGAGCGCGGCGGCCATCTCCAGGTCGTCCCCGTCGATCTCATCCTTTGACCCTTGAGCGCCGCCCGCCGGACTCATCACAGACTTGAACTCCGCGATGGCCTTGTCAAACTCCTTCTTTTGCAGGTGTGCCAGCCCGAGATAGTAGTGTGCGATGCCAAACCGGGGGTTTATTTCGAGCGTCCTGCGATACTGCTCTATCGCCTCGTCGTACTTGTGCGCGAAGTAAAGGTAGAGGCCGGAGTTCGCGTTGATGATCGGCGATAGGGGATCGAGAGCCTGCGCCTGCTCTATCTCGCGGCGCGCGAGGTCGTACTTGCCCATCTGCATCAGGTAGGAGGCGTACCACTGGTGCGCGGTCGCGTACCTGGGATTCAATTCCAGGGCGCGGCGGAAATCGCTCTCCGCGCCGCGCCAGTCCCAGTCGTAGGCGAGCTTGACGAAGGCGCGCGAGGTGTAGCCTTCTGCCAGGTTGGGGTCAATGTCTATCGCGCGCTGCGCGGCGCTTCGGGCGCTTGGCATATGCTCGTTGGGCGCGGCCGCGCCGATGTCGCAGAGCAGCGCGTAGGAATCGGCCAGGCCCGAATAGGCCAGCGCGTAAGTCGGGTCTTTCTCCTCCGCTTCCCTGAAATACTTGATGCCGTTTCTCAGTCCCTCCTCGTCGCGCTTGTTCCAGAAGTAGCGTCCCTTTAGGTAAAGCTGGTAGGCCTCCGTGTCGTTGGTGTAGCGCTTCGTCAGCCGCTCTTCGTCCTCGCCCGTCAGCTTGAGTTTGAGCTTCTCGGAAATCTTTCGCGAAATCTCTTCCTGCACGGAGAGGATGTCGGCGATGCTGTTGTTGTATTCCGCGCCCCAGAGCTGCGACCCGTCCGAGACGTTAATCAGCTCGGTCTTGATGATGAGCCTCTCGCCGACCTTTACGACGCGTCCCGTCAGGACCGCGCCGACCCCGAGGCTTCGCCCGACCTCCTGCGGGTCAACCTTCTGACCCTTGTAGCGGAAGACTGCGTTGCGCGACATGACCTTGAGGCGCGGCAGTTGTGAGAGATGGTTGATGATGCTTTCCGTGATGCCGTCGGAAAGATACTCTGCGTCCGGGTCGTTGCTGTCGTTGACGAAAGGCAGCACGGCTACGGAATCCACGCGCGCGCCGTTGCTCCTCAGGTAAATGAGAACGGCAGCGCCGGCGAGAACGAGCGCGCCGAGGATGATGAGCGCCGCGCGCTTGTGCGAGCGCACTCCAGTGATGATGTACTCGGCGCTCGACTGCGTGCGAGGTTCGCGCTGTGCTCCTGTGCGCTGGGCCCCTGAATTTCTCCCGATTGCGAAGCTAGCGCGACTCTCGCCGTTCTCTCCCGCCGAGCTCTCTGGCGTGACGGAGAGTTCTATGGCGTTTCTGTCCAGCTCGTCCCGCAAATTCTCCAAATCCGTCTTCATGTCCGTGACGGTCTGGTAACGCTTGGCCCTGTCTTTGGCCAGGGCCTTCTTGACGATGCGCTCCAACTGGTGCGGGATGGCCTGGGACTTACTGAGGAGCGGCGGCGGCTCGTGATCCAGAATCGAGACTTTGACGTGGCTGTCGGTCGGCCCCTCGAAGGGAGCGCGCCGCGCGATCATCTCGTAGAGCACTATCCCTAAGCTGAAGATGTCCGTGCGTGCGTCAACTTCGAGGCCGCGCGTCTGTTCGGGCGACATGTAGCCGGTCGTGCCCATCACCGTCCCAGGCTCCGTGTTGTGAATCGGCATGGTGACGGCGTCCGGGTCCGTGAGAGCGCGGCTTTCGCTGAGCTTGGCGAGCCCGAAGTCCAGGACTTTGACGAGGCGGTCGCGGCCCACGCGGTCGTACCTGAGCATGATGTTCTCGGGCTTGATGTCGCGGTGGATGATGCCTTCGGCGTGCGCCGCCTCCAGGGCGCGCGCAATCTGAATGCTGACGCCGAGCACCTCGTCAATCTTCATCTCGGTGCGCCAGACGTGATCCCTCAAAGTCTCGCCGTTGATGTATTCGGTGGCGATGAAGTGGATGGAGTCGTCTTCGCCAATCTCATAAATGGTCAGAATGTTCGGGTGGTTGAGCTTGAAGATGGCGCTCGATTCCTTCTTGAAGCGGAGCAGGCTGTTCTCGTCCCTGGTGATGTGGGCGGGAAGCACTTTCAACGCGACCTTGCGCCCGTGCTTCGTGTCTTCGGCCAGGTAGACTTCGCCCATTCCGCCCTTGCCGAGCTTCTCGATCAGACGATAATGCGAGACCATCTCCGGGGACACTGGGCATCAACCCCTGAACGGGTCTCCCGGCGCCTGGAATTTCGGTGTGCCAGGAGCGATTGATGAGAACGAAGGCGGAGCCTGAAAAGGGCTTTAGACTCCTGGGCCGTCAACCGGAAAGGCGAGCAGCCTTTCGGCGCATTGTATCATCCCTCCTGAGAACTCGTCACAAAGCGCGGGTCTGGCGCTCTTGAGCACTAGAGTTTCCGCATCCGGCCTTACTCTCTTCAGGGTCATCAAAGCGGTTTCCGGCATGCGCTTTTATGCTCCTTTGCGGTACTATTATCCCTTCGCATGGTTCCAGAGGGGCAACGGCTTTTCGATTGCCCGGCATCCAAACCGCGCGTCCGGTCAATATAGACGCCCTTAGCTTTCACACTATTTTTAAGTTCGCCAAGTCATGAGACCCGCAATCAAACTTTCAGTGCTGGCCGCCGCGCTCGTCCTGGGCGGCATGTTCGCGTTTCAGCCCGTCATCCTCTCTCAGCAGAAGCAGCAACCGACGCCGACGCCCACCCCCGCGCAGGGCCAGGACGACAGAGAAGTCGTGACCATCCGCGAGGTGCGCCTGCCGGTCACTGTGCTGGACAAAAACAAGAACCCCGTCTCGGGGTTGACCAAAAACGATTTCCTGATTTACGAGGACAAGCAGTTGCAGGAGATCAGGGGCTTCACGGACGAGAAGGATAGCCAGCCCATCTACGTGGCCGTACTGATGGACACCTCCGGTTCGGTCGCCGGCAAGCTCCAGTTCGAGCAGGAGTCGGCCAAGAATTTCATCTACACGGTGACGCGCCTGCGCAAGGACTTCGTGGCCTTCGCCACGTTCGACCACCAGATTACTCTTCGCCAGGACTTCACCGACAAGCTGAACTTGCTCGACAAGGCCGTCGATAGCATTAAGAAGCCCGGCAACCGCACGCTCTTTTACGACGCGGTCTGGCAGTTCTGTGACGAGAAGATGCGCAGCGTCCCTGGCCGCCGCGTGATGGTCGTCATCACGGACGGCGACGACAACAACTACAGCCGGGCCACCCTGGCCGACGCCATAGACATAGCCCAGCGCACGGAGACGACCGTCTTTGCCATCTCGACCAAAGCGGGGCTGGCTGGCTCTGTGCCAGGCGTGGAAGCCGGAACGGTTTCGAGCGGCCCGGACCGTGACCTCCAGAAACTCTGCGAGGAGACGGGCGGCTCTGCCTTCTTCACCGGCGACATTCTGGAATTGGAGCGCGCCTTCACCAGAATCTCCAAAGAGCTGCGCTCGTCCTACATCATCACCTATAAGCCGACGAACGATAAGTACGACGGGAGCAAGCGCAAGATCGAAGTCAAGCTCGCCAACAACCGCGGCGGCCTCAAGATCAAGACCAGGAAAGAATACAAGGCCATCTCAGACAGCCTTAGAAAGTAAGACGGGTGAAGGGTCAATGGTTAATGTTGAATAGACGAACTGTTCTTCCCATCTACCATTCACTATTTACCATGCACGAAAAAGATGTTTTATCGAGGTAACATTCCGCGCGCTCTGGCATTCACGCTCTCCGCTGCTCTCATCTCGGGCGGGTTGCTCTACGCGCGCGCGGGCGCGCAATCGCAGGAGACGACCAATCCGCAGGAGGCGAACCGCCCGCGCCGGACCGGGCCGCAGCAGCAGAACCCTACGCCATCGCCCACACCGAAGCAGCCCACCAGAGACGACGAGGTGACCTTACAGGGTGACGAGGTGGTGCGCGTCGAGACGGACTTAACCAACATCCTGTTTACGGCCGTTGACAAGCAGAAGCGTTTCATCACGTCGCTCAAGCAGGAAGACATACGCGTGACCGAGGACGGAGAGCCGCAGGAGATTTTCACCTTCGCGCGCCAGACAGACCTCCCGCTCTCGCTCGCCATCCTGGTTGACACCAGTATCTCCGAAGAGAGAACGCTGCCGGTGGAAAAGGCCGCGGCCAGTTCTTTCGTTGACGCCGTCCTGCGACCTAACAAGGACGAGATGGCTGTCATCTCTTTCACGGGCGAGTCCACGCTTGAGCAGGGTTTGACGGGCAGCGCCGACCGCGTCCGGCGCGCGCTCGACCGCGTCGAGTTCGTCCCGCCCTCCGGCTACATCGGCGGCGGACAGGTCGCGGGCACGCCGCCCATCTCGGGCCAGAATCAATCCACGCAAGGTTCGACCGCCATCTGGGACGCCATCTGGGTAACTTCCGACGAAGTTCTCTCGCAGACCTCGGACAAGACGCGCCGCGCCATCATCCTGCTGACGGACGGGCACGATTCCAGTAGCCAGAAGAAGATGGACGACGCGATTGACCGCGCGCTCAAGTCCGACGCGGTGATTTACGCCATAGGCATCGGCGACGAGTACTACGGCGGCGTGAACAAAGGCTCGCTGCGCAAGGTCTCCGAGCGGACGGGCGGGCGGGCCTTCTTCCCCGAAGACGAGTCGGAGCTGCGCGCCGCCTTCGCGCAAATTCAACTGGAGCTGCGCTCGCAGTACCTGGTCGCCTACACGCCGACCAACCGTAACAAGGACGGCTCGTTCCGGCGCGTGCAAATCGAGATCGTCAACCCCGAATTGCGCAAGATGAGCCTGCGCCTGACCTACCGCCAGGGCTACTTCGCCAGAGGCAAAGAGAAGGGATAAGAGCAGGAGTCAGAATCCAGGAGCCAGAAGAAAAGAAAGAGGGTTTCGGCCTTTCATTCTGGATTCTGGGTCGTGTCCTAAATTGAATTACATAACATGAACTGCGGGAAGCCGTCCGAAAGCCCCGAAGGGGCGCAATACAATAGCCTGGGGCATCGCCCCAGGTCACAGACCAACTATCTGGGTAAGCCCTGAAAGGGCGGAATATGTATTGCGCCCTTTCAGGGCTTATCGTCTTGTCTGTCATCTATCCCTGGGGCGCTGCCCCAGGCTATCAAATTATCGCCCCTTCGGGGCTCTCGCAGACTTCCCGCAGTTCATGTCATGTAATTCAATTTAGGACACTACCGAATTCTGACTCCTGGCTCCTGGCTCCTGCATTTCTTCTTAGTGACAATCCCTTTTTCGCTTTGTTATACTTCGTGCAGCGTTTGTGTTTGGCCCCTCCCGGCCAAAAAGAGCAGTAGCGCAAGCGCCGTCGAGCAGAATGCTTGTCGCAACCCCCTTTTTGCTCCGACTAAAAAGCTCAGCCGCGCCTCACCAAATTGCTCACAAGCCATTTGTCGCCGCCCAGACATTGTTCTTAACGGTTGCTTCGGCCCATAGGGCCACGGCTTTCAGGCCCCGATGTCAAAGATGAACCCCGACCAGACACGCCCCACCGTGCTCGCCGTCAACGACGAGCCGAAGGTGCTTGAGCTGCTGACGGTGCTGCTCGAACACGAAGGCTACAGGGTGTTGACGGCCGATTCCGGCCTTCGCGCCCTTGAGCTCGCGCCCACCCTCGAACCGGACATCGTCATCAGCGACGTCGTCATGCCCGGAATGGACGGGCTCGAATTCTGCCGCCGTCTCAAACAGGACCCGCGCACCGCCGGTGTGCCGGTGCTTCTGGCCAGCGCCGTCCGCACGGGCAAGCGCAACAGCCTACACGCCCTGACGGCCGGCGCGGACGATTACCTAGAAATGCCCTTCCGCCGCCAGGAACTGCTCGTCAAGGTCGCGCGCCTGACCGAGCGCCACCGCGTCGAGCGCCACTACCGCGAGATCGTCGAGCAGGCCGCGGACATCATCTACACTCGCGACATGGAGGGTCGCATCACCAGCATCAACGAGGCTGGGGCACGTTTTTTCGGACGCCCAGTCTCCGAATTGGTCGGCGCGCCGCTCAGCGCGCTGCTCGGCGAAGAGGCCGCCGCCGAAGACATACACGAGAGCGGAGAGGGCGCGACGGGTGACGCCTTTCGCTCGGTTCACTGCGTGGCTGACGCCCTGGGGGTCTCGCACTACCTCGAAGGGATGATTACCCTCGTGCGCGACGCGGAGGGCAAGCCCACGGGCGTGCGCGGTGTGGTGCGCGACATCACTGAGCGCGTCCAGGCCGAGCAAGCCATGCGCGAAAGCGAGGAGCGCTACCGCGCGCTGGTCGAGCAGTCGGCCGACGGGATATTCCTGATTGACGCCGAGACCAAGCACATCATTGAGGCTAACCCGGCTTACCAGAGGCTGCTCGGTTACACGGCCGAGGAACTCTCCCGGCTCACGCTCTACGACGTCGCCACGGCGAGCGCGGAGAACATAGACCAGCACGTCCGCTCAGTCCTGGCCAAAGGCCATCACTTCATAGGCGAGCGGCAGCACCGGCGGAAAGACGGCTCGTTTGTTGATGTCGAGTCGAGCGTCAACCTCATCTCCTACAGCGGGAAGAAGGTCCTTTGCGCGATCGCGCGCGACATCACGCAGCGCAAGCAGGCGGAGCAGGCCATGCGCCAGAGCGAGGAACGCTACCGCGAGCTTTTCGAGAACGCCAACGACCTCGTCTACACGCACGACCTCCAGGGCAACTTCACTTCGCTCAACAAGGCTGGCGAAAGAATCACCGGCTACTCGCGCGCGGAAGCCATGACGATGAATATCGCGCAGGTCGTCGTCCCCGAACAGTTGGAGAAGGCGCGCGAGATGATCGCGCGCAAGCAGAGCGACGACGTCTCGACCATCTACGAGCTGGACATCATCGCCAAGGGCGGGCGGCGCGTGCCGCTCGAACTCAGCACGCGGCTGATCTACCAGGGAGGCGTCGCCGTCGGCGTTCAGGGCATCGGGCGCGACGTGGCCGAGCGCAAGCGCGTCGAGGCGGAGTTGCAGGCTTCCGAGGCAGAGCTGCGAGCGCTTTTCGCTGCCATGCCCGACATCATTCTGGTGATAGATGGCGAGGGGCGCTACCTGAAAGTCGCCCCGACCAATCCGTCCCTGCTCTACAAGCCTTCGGCCGAACTGGTCGGCAAGCGGTTCCACGAAGTCTTCCCGCGCTCACAGGCTGACCTTTTCCTCGGCCACGTCCGCCGCGCGCTGGAGACGCGCCAGCCCGTTAGCATCGTCTACAGCCTGACGATTAACGAGACGGAAGTATGGTTCGAGGGGACCGTCTCGCCGATGCTGGAGGATTCCGTCATCTGGGTCGCGCGCGACATCACGGAGCGCAAGCGCACGGAAGAAGCGCTCGAACAACAGGTCGAGCGCGAGGCGGTCATCAACCGCATCTCGCGCGCCGTGCGCCGCTCGCTCGACACGACCGTGGTCTTCCACACGGCTGTTCAGGAGCTGGGCTCCTACCTCAACGTTGACCGCTGCTCGATCTTCATGAGGGACGAAGAGGGCGGACGGGTGCGCATGATCGCCGAGTATCACGCGCCGGGAGTGCGCCCGGCGGACCGCGACTTCCCTATAGCGCAGGTCAGGAACCTGGTGGACAGCGTCGAGCGGCAGGGCGTGCTGGTCTTTGACGACGTCGCCAACGACGACTGGATAGGTAAGTTCTACCACGAAGTGCTGGAGCCTGCGGCCGTCAAATCAATTATGTATGTGGCGATTAAGACGGGCGAGGAGATGCCGGCCGCCTTCTCGTTTTCGACCACGCGGAGCCTGCGCCACTGGCGCGGCGAGGACATCGCGCTGGCCCGCGCCGTGGCCGACCAGACCGGGTTGGCCATCCGGCAGGCCAAGCTCTTCCAGAAGGCCGAGGCGACCTCTGCGCGCGAGGCTCTCATCAACCGCCTGAGCCTCGCCATCCGTGCCTCGCTCAGTCTGCCCGAAGTACTCAGCACCGCGACGCGCGAGCTGGGGAGCGCGCTCGGCGCTTCGCGCGCTCACCTTTACATGTACGACCCGGAGCAACCGGCCGTGCGTGCCGAGCACGAGTACGTCGCGCCGAACTCTTCGAGCATCAAGCACCTTGAAATGAGTTTCGAGGAGCCGATAGCGCAGCGCATCCTGCGCTCGCCCGGCCCCATCGTCATCGCCGACGCGCTCAATTACGTGGATGGCCCGGCCGAGTTCAACGAGCACGTCCGCACGCACGCCGCGGATGTTCACCTGCGCTCGCAGATCATCTGCCCCCTGATCGTCAACGGCCGCTTTCGCGGCGCGCTCTGCATACACCAGACGGATCGCGTGCGGCGCTGGACTGAGGACGAAGTGACGCTGGTCGAGGCGGTCGCCGCGCAGCTCGCAACCGGCATCGCGCAGGCAGAGCTTTTCGAGATGACCGGCCGCGCCAAGAAGGAGTGGGAGACGACCTTCAACGCGATGTCGGACGGCATCTTCATCTTCGACAACGAGGGCCACCTGATTCGCGTCAACCGCGCCGGGGCGGCGATGGAAGACACCTGGCCGCACCTCATGCTGGGCAGGCGCTGCTGTGACATCCTACGCACGAGCGAGGGCAACACCTGCCTCGTTGACAAGACGATTCAGGAAGGGCGGAGCGTGACCATCGAGATCGTGCCCGAACGATTCAACCGGCCGCTGCTCGTGACGGCCGAGCCGATTATCGAAAGGGGCAACAAGACCATCGGCGCGGTCTGCACGGCGCGCGACCTGTCGGAATTGAGGAAGGCGGAGGCGCAGGCGCGCGAGCACCAGTCGCTCTTGATGAACATTCTGGAGAGCGCCAGAGAGAGCATCTACGCCGTGGACACGGAAGGGCGCTTCCAGTGGTGCAACCGCGCGACGCTGGAGGCCACGGGTTACAGGGCCGAACAGCTTATCGGCCATTCCTTCCTCGACATCACTTTTGAATCCGACCGCGAGCACGCCAGCGAGAACTTTGAGCGCACGCTCGAAGGCAAGCCCCAGACCTACGAGGCGCGCTTCTTCGCCCACGACGGCACCCTACGCTACGCGCTCTTTGACACCGCGCCGCTCGTCGTCGAGGGCCACACGACGGGTGTGCTCGGAATCGCGCGCGACATCACGGAGCAGAAGCAGGAAAGGCAGCGCGCAGCGCAGGCCGACAAGCTGCGCGCGCTCGGCCAGCTCGCCTCCGGTGTGGCCCACGACTTCAACAACGCGCTGACGGCCATCCTCGGGCGCGCGCAGCTCATGCGTCGCCAGGTACACGACGAAGCGCTCGTGCACAACCTGGACGTCATTCAGACCGCCGCAGAGGATGCTGCCGCCACGGTCCGCCGCATACAGACTTTCGCCCGCCAGTCGCCGGCCAAAGAGTTCGAGATGCTTGACGCCAGCCTCCTGCTGCGCGACGCCGTCGAGATTACGCGCACGCGATGGGAGAACGAGGCGCGATTGCGCGGCCTGCGCTATGACGTGGAGATTCAGGCCGCTTGCCCCTACTACGTTCTGGGCAGCGCGTCGGAGCTGCGCGAGGTCTTCGTCAACCTCATCGTCAACGCGGTGGACGCCATGCCGCTCGGCGGACGCCTGCACATCAGTTGCGAGCAGGCGAACGGGCTGGTCAGCCTGCGCTTCACGGACACGGGGCTAGGCATGCCCGAAGAGGTGCGCGAGAGAATCTTCGAGCCGTTCTATACGACGAAGGGCGCGCAGGGGACGGGGCTGGGACTCGCCGTGAGCTACGGCATCATCGAGCGCCACGAGGGGCGCATCAGCGTCGAGTCGGAAGTCGGAAGCGGGACGACTTTCAAGATAGAGCTGCCCGCGGCCGACGCCGCAGCGGCGAGCGAAAGAAAGCCTCTGCCTTTGACCGAGGCGGAGTCGCTCGGAGTGCTGGTGATTGACGACGAGGCGTTCGTCCGCGAGACGCTGGCCGAAATGCTCTCGGCTTTAGGGCACAGGGTGGTGGCGGTCAGCGGCGGGCGCGAGGCACTCGCAGAATTGGGTGCGGGCGATTTCGACCTGGTCTTCACAGACCTCTCGATGCCGGAGATGGACGGGTGGGAAGTGGCGCGCGAGATTCGCCGCAGCTTCGGAGAGGAGCTGAGCATCATTCTCGTCACCGGCCACGGCGCGGGCACGCCCGTCGCGCCCGAGGACAGCCACCTCGTCAACGGCCTCATCGGCAAACCCTTCGACTTCGACCAAGTCTCGGAAATAATCGCCCAGGTCACGCAGAAAGAAGTGATGACTAATGAATAGAACAGTGATGAGTAAGAAGTGAGCAGATAATAGCCCCGGCAGGGGCGACGGATAATAGCCCAGCACTTTAGTGCTGGGAATCAAGCCCAATAATTGTTAGAGCCCCGGAGGGGCGACCGAATCAGTCGCCCCTCCGGGGCTCTAAATTTATTCTTGCGATGTGTCCCAGGGCTAAAGCCCTGGGCTATTCTCGTTCGCCCCTAACGGGGCTGGTTTGAATGTAACATCTAACGTCGAGTTCACGCACTCATCACTTTTATCTTTCCCCCCGGTCCTTTTCCACCTGACTTTGCAGTTCGACAGTCAGTTGGCGGATGCCGGGCTGATCCATGGGCTCGATCAGGCGGAGCGCTTCGTCCAGGATGCGGCGCTGGTGTTCGGGCCAGTTGGGCCGGCCCGCGACGCTGCCCAGTTCGCCCCGGTAATAAGCGCAGCGCGGCGGCCTGACCAGCGTGACGACGTCCTTCTCGACCCCGAGCATCATTGTCGGGATGCCCTCCGCTTCGAGGCCGCGCGCCACGAGCGCGCTTGATTGATGGCACAGCCGCGAGGCCGGGACGACCAGCGCCGCCTGCACCTCGTAACGCTTCACGCGCTCAATCAATTTCGGCAACATCTCTTCGACGAGCCGGGAGGCATCTGGGACGTGCCCGCAGAAACTCCACCAGACGGGGTTGAGTTGCCCGATGATGCCGTTGCCCTCGAACTCCGCGAGCCTGTCTATAGGTGCCTGCGCGTTCCTGTCCCGCGTGGCCGCGTCCGTGTCCCAGCCGCGCGCGCACCAGAGCAAGTCCTCGGCCTCGACCTCGCGCGGAATCTCGCGGAACTTTGTGTCGCCGCCAACCACGTTCGTGTCGAACGATTCGGTGCCGTTGATGTACGCCCCCGCGGACGAGATGAGCGCGAGGTTCAGCATCGGCAGGGCGCGCCGCGCCGGGGTAAAGGGAGCGCGGCGATTTTCTACGAACGGGTAATCGCTCCCGACTTCGCTGCGCGGCGACCCGCGCGTCCGCCCCTGCTGCCACTGCCCGTAGCGCCTCTGCCAATCGTCCATTCGTTCGATGATCTCCATCAATGTTCCCCCATCAGTGCAGATGTCAGGTGCTGGATGTCAGATGTCAGTCAAGGCATTCTCTAACATCCAGCACCTGACATCTGACATCTAACTTCTGCCTTTCCTCCGTGCGATGACCAGCAAAGCGATAGCCGCGGCGATGATCGCGACTGCGAGCGCCGTCACGGAATAACCGTGCAGGCTGTTGAAGCTCACGCGCAGCGGGTCGTCTGCCGCCACGTCGTCAATCGGCCGCCCCATCGCCGCGCGCAGGCCCAGCATCTTCGCTGCGATTATCCATTGCCCCACGCCGGTCGCGACGGTTACGACCGCGAGCGCGATTGTTTCAGCGAGAAGAGCGCGGCGACTGACACGCCGGCGAAAGAGAAATGCGCTCAAGAAGAGCAGCAGCGCGATGATGAAGCCGCCCGTGTTGACGACCGAAAGCGTGCGCGTCACTATCGAGCCCGCCGCCTCGTTCGCGTATGGCACATTGCGCGCGCGCAAGACCCCAAAGGCGCTCGGCGCGACCGTCGCGCTGAAGAAGACGGCAGCGCCCAGCCAGAGCGCTATCAGCAAGAGCCGAACGTCACGCACAACCGCAGCCGCGAGCGTCCCCCCATTAGCTCCTTGCTCAGCCTCTTCGGAGCGGCCCCTCGCGTAAACGCTTTTTCCGCCCTCTTCAAGCTCAACGCTCATCAATCGTACTCCGAAACTTCGGGCAACAGCCTGATGGCTGGCAGCTTCATCTCCGGCGGCGTCAGTTCGCGCGGGTCCGGCACGGTCAAAAGCCACGACAGGGCGCGGTCAAGCTGCGCCTGGTAATCTTCCAAATCGAGCGACATGAAGACAGGGACGCCCAACCGCGCGAACTTCTCTTTCGCCATCTGGTACATGCGCCGCGCCGCGCCCGGCCTTCCTATCTCCAGGTGATGAAAGGCCACGGCCGATTGAATCATGGCCTGTAGGAAGAGCTTTTCCGCCGGGCCAACTTCGCCCATCCAGCGGTCCTCCCAGGCGTCGTGCGCCGCATGGAACTCGCCCTCGTTGAAGAGGTCTATGCCGGCGATGTACTCGACCGGATAGGCGCGTATGTGCTCCGTCGTGTAGGCCGGCCCGGCCGTCTCACTCGTTTCGCTCGCGCTCATCATCAGCAGCCTTTAATCCGTCCAGTCCCTTTTCAGCAGCAGTTCTTCGATTCTGTAGGCGTGCAGCATGTCGTGCATCGCCACGTGGCGAAACATGATGAGCACAGAGTAGTGATCGTACTCTTCGTGCTCGGCCTCGCGCAGCCAGTCCTCCTCTGTCAAATCCTTGAGAGTGTCTACCAGCCGCGCCCGGTCACGCGCGAAGCGCTCCAGTGCTTCGCCCAGGTTAACTTTCAGGAGCGCGCCCTGCTCCATCGCCTCGTCCGGGTTGTAAGACTTGATGCGCGGGCGCTCCTCTTCCAGCATCGAGTCCAGGCGCGAGAAGAAAACGGGATGCACTTCCGCCAGGTGACACGCGTGCTCGTGCGCCGACCACTTATTGGGGAGCGGGCGGCGCTGCAAATTCTCGGGCGGCACCTCGCGCACCAGCGGGACGATGATCGCCGGGGCGTTCTCCAGCGCGACGATGAGAGACTCCGTCTTGTTCATCAGTATCGCGGCACGCTCTTATCAATCTCGCACGACCAGCGGTCGATGCCGCCCTCCAGGTTGCTGATCTTCGTAAAGCCCTGCCGCGCCAGGTAAGCGCAGACCTGCGCGCTGCGTATGCCGTGGTGGCACATCACGATTGTTTCTGCTTCGGGGTCGAGCGCCCCGGCCCACTCGTTGAACAGGCTGAGCGGCAACAGGCGCGCGCCTTCTATGCGCGCTCGCCCGTACTCTTCCGGCTCGCGCACGTCCACGAGCAGCAGCTCTTCCCCGCGCTCGCGCCGCTCGTGAAGCTCAGCCGGGGTGATCGTCCCGTAGTCCACTAAGGTTCCACAGATTGCCTTTCCAGATTGTGCGTAGAAAGTTAGCAGCGTCCTCAAGAGAAAGCAACGTGCGCAGTGACGCGCCCCGCCCGTTCTCTACGGCCTTGCCGGAGAGCGTCTAACGCCCGCCGCCGCCCAGGCGCGCGCTGATGACTTTAGCGGCGGTCGCGCCCGCGCCGACCGCGCCGCTGACGGTCGGGGCGAGCGGGTTGGAGACGTCGCCCGCGGCGAAAACATTTCCGACGCTCGTTTCCCCTTCGCCCGTCGTGACGATGTAGCCGCGCTCGTCCAAGTGAACCTGATCGCGGAACAGTTCCGTGTTCGGCTCGACCCCGACGCGAATCAGCACGCCTTTGACAGCCATCTGGAAAGGTTTGAGCGCGCCCTCGCGCAAAATCTCTACGGCCTCGACCTCCGTTTCGCCGATGATGCGCCGCACGACAGCTTCCTTAAAGACGGTGATGCAGTGCTCGCCGCGCAGGCGCTCGACGAACAAGGGGCGCGCGCGCAAGTGCTCTCTGCGATGAACGAGCGTGACGGTCGGGCAGATTTCGGCCAGCAGCAGAGCGTTTTCGACCGCGGCATCGCCGCCGCCCACCACGCAGACGTCCTGGCCCGCGAACTGGTCGCGGTCGCGCACGCCGGATTCCATCACGCCGCGCCCGAGTAATTCTGCCTCGCCCGGAATGCCTAGCTTTCGCCGCCTGACGCCGGTCGCGATGATGATGCTGATGGCTTGCAACTCCTCGCCGCTCGTGAGCACGATGCGCTTTGCGCGCAGGTCAACCTTTTCGACTTCGACGTTCGTCCACAGGTCAAACTCAGCATCCGCGACCTGCGCGGCGAACAATTCCCTCAGCTCGCGCCCGCTACCAACGCGCACGCCCAGGTAATTTTCAATCGGGTTGTAGACGGAGAATAACTGACCGCCGACCTCCGCCCGCTGTTCCAGCACGAGCGTGTCCAGCCCCAGCTCATCGCACCACAAGGCCGCAGACAACCCGGCCGGCCCCGCCCCGATAATGATGACATCATGCATAGCAGTGGTCAGTGGTCAGTGGTCAGTGGGCAGTGGTCAGTGAAAGACAAAAACTCGGCGCTGCTCACCGTCTTTCTTTTAACTGACCACCGACCACTGACTACTGACCACTGCTCCTGTATTTGGCCACGAAGGTGTCGGGCGCGTCGCTCGCCAAATCGCGCAGGAACTGTTCCCTGATGAGCGAGCCGTAAATGACCAGGTCGCGCGCCAGCATACGCAAGCGTCTTGCGATCGCTTCGTTAGTGACGCCGGTCGAATCAAAGTCCTGGTCGCCGTGGAACGAGACGCCGTAAGGGA
This sequence comes from Pyrinomonadaceae bacterium, assembly GCA_035275605.1. GTDB lineage: Bacteria > Acidobacteriota > Blastocatellia > Pyrinomonadales > Pyrinomonadaceae > QHXM01. The sequence continues at coordinate 8,220 of DATEMM010000246.1, read as the reverse complement.
GGCTCCAGCCGTAGCACTGGCGCACGGCCGTGCGCATCTGATCCATCACGGTCAGGCCCTTCTCGTGCGAGGCGCAGAGATAGCCGAAGGCTTTACCGGCAAACTCCGTCCAGTAGTAGTCCAGAAAATTCTTGATCGCCCCGGACATGGAGCCGTGATAGTCAGGACTGGCGAGCACGAACGCGTCCGCCCAACCTACGTGCTCGTTCGCCACGCGCACGCCCTCGGTCTCAATCACGCCCCCGCGCGGGCGGTACATGGGCAAATCGAGAGCGCGCAGGTCAACCAGCCGCGTCTCGGCCCCGTGCGCTCGCGCCGCCTCCAGCACGAACTTCACCGCCCGCGCGCTGTGCGACCCCTCCCGCATACTCCCGCTCACACCCAGAACCCTAAAAGCCACTGCGCCTCCTACTAAAAACAGTACTCAGTACTCATCACTTTTTTAACAACTATCTCCGCTGAACGACGCCGGTGCCCTTCTTCGGTGGGCGCGCCCTCGTAATCGTGCAGGATTTCCCAGCCGCGAAATTCCGCGCGCAGCTCGCCGGGCCGAAGCAGGAAGTCCGGGTTCATGGGTTTGACGTCAGGGGATTCGTCAACCATGTGAATGGCCGCGACGACGATGCCGCCGCGCCGGACGCCCGCGCGAATCTGCGGAAAGAGACTGCGCTGGAGGTAGTAAAAGACGCCGATCAGGTCATAAGCCCCTGGCTCAATCTCAAAACCTCCGCGCTCAAGGTCCGCCACGCGCCAGTCAACTTCGACCTCGCGCTCGCGCGCCGAAGCTTTCGCCAACTCAATCCCGACAGGCGAAGCGTCTACGGCCGTCACACGCCAGCCGCGCTCGGCCAGAAAAGTCGCATGGCGGCCCGCGCCGCACGCCAGGTCCAGAGCACGTCCGGGCGGCAATTCATTCGCGAGGCGCACGAGTAAAGGCAGCGGCTCTTTGATGACGTGCTCGCCGCGCCTGTAGCGCTCATCCCAATCAGCCACTCTACGCCGCTCCGACCTTCTGCATCTCGGCCCCGCTGAGCGCGCCGCGCATCTCTTCCGCGACCGTGTCCGGAGGAAGCTTTGAAGCGCAGAGCCTTCCGCTTCGATCCAGGAACTTGACCGCCGAAGTCATCTCGCTTCGGTCCACGGCCCAGCGCCCTTTTGAGCCCTTTCCCGAAAGCGCGTTCTCTTCCAGTTCGTTGAGGCGTGCGATGATCGGCCCGAAGTCTCGCTGCTCCACACGCGGGCGCACGACCGTCTCCGCCCAGGAGTAATAAGGGTAATCAATCCGATACCCCCACCCGTCCGTCATCGGCAGCGCGATTAGAAAAAGAGACCCGCGCGCGTGGGCCGAGATGGCAGTAAACGGCGCGTTGTGCCTGGTCGGGCTGAAACCCTTCGAGCCGTAGAGTCCAGCGGCGAGCGTCACTAGCGAAAGACCCGACGCCTCATCTTCTTCGACTCGCGACTCGCCGCGCGCAAAGCTCTCCAGGGCCGCCTCCACGCGCTGCCAGACATCGCGCCAGAGGAACTCGTAATCGTCCGTCTGGGTCAGCACGCGCTCGACCTCGGGCAGGACGAGTTCGTATGCGCGCGCATCAGCGATCGCCTCTCCTCCGGCCAGTTGGCGTGCCAGGGGCGAGCCCGCGTCTTCGCCGGGGACGACGGAGTCCGAGCCCTGAATGACGATGCTGGCGCGCACGCCGTCCTTGCTGGAATACTCCGAGAAATCCCCTGCCTCCGCCGCGGCGATCAACTTTTCGCGCAGCCCCAATGCACGCTCGCCCGCCAGCACTGTCCAGACGGAGAGGACGCCGTCCGTATCGAAGTGGTTGTTCGTGACCAGCTCTATGCCTTTGGTTAGTTTCTCGCACTGGGGCGAGCTGACCAGGTTCAGGGCTATCTCCGTCGAGGTGTCCGCCTTGACGGACGCGGGCGTCCGGTTGCCCTGCCAGTGTGAAAAGTGAATGCTGTTTGAGACGGTCCCGTCGAGGGAAAGTTTGCGAACGGCGTCAAGCCCTGGGTGGTAGTATTCAAATCTCATCGCCATAAATCACCTCGAGATGTAGCGGTAAGTCGGTCGGCTTCGTAAGTTGAGTGTAGCGCATCTCCGGGCGAAGAGAAACCGCGTTTAGCGGGCCGCGAAGCTTCCACTGTTTGACTGGCGGAAATCCGAAGATGTATGCTCCCGGCCTCAATTAACAATTCATCAGCAGAGAGGATTTACTCAAGCAACCATGCAGGAGATTACCGCCACGGAACTGAAGAAACGGCTGGACGAAGGCGAAGACGTGCAAATCATAGACGTGCGCGAGCCGAACGAATACGAAACCGCGCGCATTCCTAATTCCACGCTCATCCCGCTCGGGCAGGTCGTCAATCGCATGTCGGAGATTGACCCCTCGCGCGACACGGTCGTGCACTGCAAGATGGGCGGGCGCAGCGCGAAAGCCATAGAGGCGCTGACGCGGGCAGGCTTTCAGGGCAAATTGACCAACCTCAAAGGCGGCATCACTGCCTGGTCGAACGACGTTGACCCGAGTGTGCCAAAATACTGACCGGATAAGGTAAAGCGGAATGAGTGAAGACGAGCGCCAACGCCAGATGGACTTCATACACGACTCTCTGGCACAACTGACTGCCAAAGTTGACGGCCTGGCTGATATTCAACGCGGGGATGCTGTCAGGACTGGAAGGCTCGAAGAAGCATTCGTCACGCTGACGCGATTATCAGAGCGAGTCGTTGATCGCCTGGACGAGCACAATGCACGCATCGCCAATGTTGAAGATGCCATTGTGACGCTAACCCGTCTTGTCGAACAAGGGAAAAGCGGGGCTTAATCTCTTCAGCGGTCTTACACATTGTTCCTCCTTCAATCTTCCAAATATTTCGTCCCTGCCAGCCCCGTCTGCGTCTAAGAGAGCAGCGAGGGGAAGTCGCCCGAACAAGTTAAAAATCACGACCCGTGCGGTGGCCCAACGCGTGCCGCTCTGACGGTAGTAGTGTGCCTCTCCTCCGAGTCTTCGGCGGCGACCCTTAACGAACAATCTTTGAAGTTACGGAGGAATAAACAAGATGAAAAGATTACTTTGGCCGGGCGCGCTCATGTCAATCATGCTGCTCGCAGCTTTCAGTTCGACCGCGCGGGCTCAGGGCACGATTGACCCGCAGGAGCGAAAGGAGCTGCGTGCGGACCGCAGAGAAGTCAGGGCTGATACGCGAGAGATACGAGAAGATCGTCAGGAGCGACGCTCGGATCGCCGCGATCTTCGAGCGGATGTGCGTGACTATCACCGGGACAAGCGCGATGGCGCATCGCAGGCGGAACTGCGCTCGGACCATCGTGAGATCAGGGGAGACGCGCGCGAATTGCGCGGCGACAGGCGCGAGATTCGTTCGGACGGCCGGGACCGCCGCGCGGACGTCAGGGATTTCCGGCGTGACCGCCGCAACGCCCGTAGAGACTAAAAGCAGGGATGAAAGCAGGAGTCAGGAGCCAGGAGTCAGAATTCAGAATGTAAGGCGGAGAACCGCTTTCACTGGCTTTCTTTTCTTCCGGCTCCTGACTTCCGGATTCTGAATTCTACTTTATTTAACGAGGTAGGTGATTTTCTCTTTGCCTAGGAAGTCGCGGCCTGTCTTCTTCAAGACCAGTCCGGCCCTTTCCAGCTCGAAGTAGGCGCGCTGAATCTCGCCCTTATCGACGGAGAGTTTTTGTGCCAGGAGCCCCGGCGACGGCAGTGCCTCGCCCGAAGCGACCTCCTGGTTTTTGATGTGCGCCTCGATCTGCTCGCGCACCTGCGCGTAGACGGGGCCCTTCAACGTGCGGTCGCCAATCTGAATGTCCAGCGTGTCACTCATGTGCAGCAGTTTACCTGTTAATCCCCTCTAGCTCGATGAAGCGGCTCAGGCGCGTGATGACCATCCCCTCCGAGACGTTCGTGCGGCAGGACAGCGCAGGCTTATCGTCCCCTTCGGTCTGCCCCTCTCGGTGATACCAGATTTGGCAGTTCGTGCAGTCGCCGTTCCAGCAGAAATCGCCGTAAGAGATGGTCTGCATCGAAAGAAACTGGAAGCAGCGCAGCAGCCGGTTATTCTCCGGCACCTCGACGCGTTTGCCCAGGATGTCGATTGAGATCAGTCTCTCGTAGGGCTCAAGGAGGTCGCTCTCCATCATCACAGGCAAACTTCTCCGGCCACGCGGCGCTCGAAAATCGCCGGGGAGTATAGCAGAAAAGCTGGAGCCGGAATCCAGAATCCGGGAATGGTAGGAAAAGAAAAGCTGAAGAAGATCAAGAGCCCCGAAGGGGCGATAATAAGAGAGCCTGGGGCAACGCCCCATGAACCTGGCACAGCATTCAACATCAAGCCCTGAAAGGGCGAAATACATATTTCGCCCTTTCAGGGCTTATCTAATACGTCGTCTGTGACCAGGGGCGTTGCCCCAGGCTTTCATATGACGCCCCTTCGGGGCTTGCTCGGATGGCTACTGCCGGATTCTGGCTCCTGGCTCCTGACTCCTGCTTTTTGCTAAACTGTGGGAAGACGGAGGTGAGTGTCAGAGGTGTCAATCGTCATCTATACGAAGCCAGGGTGTCCCTACTGCCAGCAGGCGCGGGACTACTACAACTCGCAGGGGCTGGCCTTTACCGAATACGACGCGCAGAACGACCCGGCCCGGCGCAAGGAGATGTTCGCTTACTCGGACAACGACCCGACGGTGCCGTGCGTCGTCGTCGATGGCGAGTACATAGGCTCCGGCTGGGGCACGCCTCCACGCGGTTGAACGGTTCACGACTGACCGGGGGCCGTGCGCCCTCCCTTTTGCGAACAATTTCAGCAGCCCAGACGTATACCAAGTTCCTGAAGACAAACCGGGACCCTTTTGTGCTTTTGCACCCGAATCAGCCGCCGCTCTCGTCCCCGGAGTCCAGGGTCTTCGGGCACACGCGACTTTAAACCACCGCTATTGACTCTTTCACTAAAGAAGGCAGGAAATATGAAGAGATTCTCAAAACTGTTCGCCCTCTCGGTTCTGGCCGCGGCAACGTTGCTCTCCCCCTTGGCTTCGTTCACCGTCGCGCAGAATAAGTTAGTCACCCCTCCACCACCTATGGCAAAAAAGGTTCCCAAGACACTTAACATCCACGGCGTGACGCTCGTGGACAACTACTTCTGGCTGCGCGAGAAGACGAACCCCGAGGTCATCAGCTACCTGGAGGCAGAGAACGCCTACACGGAGACCGTGATGAAGCCGACAGAGGCCCTCCAGGCTTCGCTCTACAAGGAGATACTTAGCCACATCAAGGAGACGGACGTCAACGTTCCCTATCGCGACGGCAACTATTACTACTACTCGCGCACCGTGCAGGGAATGCAGTACCCGATCTACGCGCGCAAGGCCAAGACGCTCGACGCCAAGGAAGAGATTACGCTCGACCTGAACGAATTGGCGAAGGGACTGAAGTTTCTGGGCCTCGGCGCGTACTCGGTCAGTGACGACGGTAACTACCTGGCTTACTCGACAGACACGACCGGCTACCGCCAGTACACGCTCCAGGTCAAAGACCTGCGCACGGGCCAGCTCCTCCCCGAAAAAATCGAGCGTGTCGGCTCCGTCATGTGGGCGACCGACAACAAGACTCTTTTCTACTCGACCGAGGACGCCACGACCAAGCGCTCCGACAAATTCTTCCGCCACACCATCGGGACGGACAAGTCCGACCTCATCTACGAGGACAAGGACGAGCTGTTCGACGTCTACGGCGGGCGCACGCGTGACCGCAAGATGATTTTCGTCGTCTCGGCCAGCAAGACCTCGACCGAGTACCGCTACATCCCTGCCGACAGGCCGATGGAAGCGCCGAAGGTCATTCTGCCGCGCGAGGCCGAGCACGAATACTCTGTTGACCACCGCGACGGTCTCTTCTACATTCGCACGAATCAGGGGGCCAAGAACTTCCGCCTCGTTACCGCGCCGGTCTCCGATCCAGCGAAGAAGAACTGGAAAGAGATCATCGCGCACCGCCCGGCGGTGAAGCTCGACGACATAGACCTCTTCGCCAACCACCTGGTCACTTCGGAACTCGAAGGCGGCTTGCAGTACATCAGCATCACCGACCTCAAGACCAACAAGTCGCACCGGGTGGAGTTCCCCGAGCCGGTCTACACCGCGTTCGTCTCGACCAACCGCGAATTCAACACGAAGACCCTGCGCTTCGCCTACCAGTCGCTCGTCACGCCAAGCTCAATCTATGACTACGATATGGACGCCAAGACGCGCGTGCTGCTGAAGCAGACGGAAGTTCCCGGCGGCTTCGACAAGGCGAAATACCAGTCGGAGCGCATCTTCGCGACCGCGTCCGACGGGACAAAGATTCCCATCTCGATTGTCTACCGTAAGGGCACGAAGATGGACGGCAAGAACCCTGCGCTGCTCTACGGCTACGGCTCCTACGGCGCTTCGATCAACCCGACCTTCTCGCCCAGCCGCCTGGCCCTGCTGGACCGCGGCGTGGTCTACGCCATCGCGCACATACGCGGCGGCGGCGAGCTTGGCGAAGAGTGGCGCGAGGCCGGGCGCATGATGATGAAGAAAAACACCTTCACGGACTTCATCGCTTCGGCCGAGCACCTCATTAAGCAGAAGTTCACCTCGAACGACCGCCTCATCATTCAGGGCGGGAGCGCGGGCGGACTGCTCGTCGGCGCGGTCGTCAACATGCGGCCGGACCTCTTCAAGGCGGTCGTCGCGCAGGTTCCGTTCGTTGACGTCGTCAACACGATGCTCGACGCGACGCTGCCCCTGACGACGAGCGAGTACATCGAGTGGGGCAATCCGAACGAGAAGGCCGCGTTCGATTACATCAAGACCTACTCGCCTTACGACAACATCACGGCGCAGAATTACCCGGCGATGCTGATTAAGGTCTCCCTGAACGACAGCCAGGTCCCGTACTGGGAGGGCGCGAAGTTCGCCGCCAAGCTGCGCGCGACCAAGACGGACAACAACGTCCTGCTCTTGAAGACCAACATGGGCGCAGGCCACGGCGGGTCTTCCGGCCGCTACGACTACCTCAAGGAGGTGGCGTTCGACTACGCGTTCATGCTCAACCAGTTCGGTATAGCGAACTAAGGACTGAGGCACAGAGGCACAGAGACACGGAGAAGAAGATTTCAAATCAATAATTTCAGATTTCAGATTTCAGATTTGAAATCTGGGATTTGAAATTTGAATTTCCTAAGTTTTCTCTGTGCCTCTCTGCCTCTCTGCCTCTGTGGCTTAATCTTCCTCGCCTCGATCCTCACGGTCTCAAATCATTAATGGTTGCGGTTAGAGACGGTTAGGAGTTAAATATACTCCTCCATGATCGGCGCAACACTGGATAATTACCGCATCCTCGAAAAGCTCGGTGCGGGCGGGCAGGGAGAGGTTTATAAAGCGGTTGACACAAAACTCGGCCGCTCGGTCGTCATCAAAGTTCTCCCGCCGGATTTGACCGTCAAGGAAGCGAACCTCAAGCGCTTCGAGCGCGAGGCGCGTCTGGCCTCTTCCCTGGACCATCCGAACATCTGCACCATCTTCGACCTCGGCGAAGAGGGCAACGTCCATTACATAGCGATGCAGCACATCGAGGGCCGCAATGTGCGGCAACTCGTCAACGGCCGCCCGCTCGAATTGAAAAGCGCGCTCTCCATCACCATTCAGGTGGCCGACGCGCTGGCGACCGCGCACGCCAAGGGCATCATCCATCGCGACATCAAGGCGGGCAACGTGATGGTGACGGACTCTGGTCAGGTCAAGGTGCTGGACTTCGGACTGGCCAAGCTGCTCGACGAAGACACGGCGCGCAACGAGGGGATTCACCACACGGAGCTAACCGAATTGGGCGTTCCCTACGGGACGGCCACCTACGCCGCGCCGGAGCAGGCGCGCGGCGACCGCGTCGATAAGCGAGCGGATATCTTCTCGACGGGCGTTTTGCTTTACGAGATGCTGACGGGCATCTGGCCCTTCCAGGGCAAGACGAGCGTGGACGTGCGACACGCGGTCATCTACTCGCAGCCGACACCCGTGGCCGAGATGCGGCGCGACGCCATTCCCCCGCGCCTCCAACAGATTCTGGACCGCGCGCTCCAGAAAGACCCGCGCGACCGCTACCAGAAGATGGAGGAGTTTCGCGACGACGTGAAGAGCGTCCTGCGCGAAGTCACGGCCCGCAGCG
>DATEMM010000245.1:0-12929 GCA_035275605.1 Pyrinomonadaceae bacterium | reverse complement strand
GAACGTCGCCGTGCCGCGCGGGCTATTGCGCAATAACTCCAAGGTCGGTAGGATTTGCACCGCAGCCAGCGCGAGACCCGCCGCTAGAAAAGCGAGCGACCAGAGATAGCGAGCACGGTTTCGCCGCTCGGCGAGCGCCATGACGACGGCGTAGGCCGAGACCAGCAGAACCGAATAGACGAGCGTCTGCGGGTGGCCTACGAAGACCTGTAGCGCGACGAACGCGGCCAACCAGAAGCCCCATCTTCTGCCCAGGCCCGCAGCGTAGCCGTCGAGCGCCCAGAGCACCCACGGCAACATTGCTGCCACCTGCACGATATTGATGTGGGAGAGTTGCGCGACGAGGACGCCTCCAAACTGCCAGACAAGGCTCGTCACCGCAGCTCCGGCCAGACTCGCCCCGCTGCGGCGGGCGTAGAGATAAGCGCCGAGGGCCGCGAGCATGTAGGTCGAGATGACCATCATGTTCGTGGCGACCGGCGCGCTGAACGCCAGGTAGAACCAATTGAGCGGGAAGAGCAGTCCCGCCTGCGCCGCGCCGAGCAGCGGCATACCGCTGAAGATGTAAGGATTCCAGAGCGGGAGACTCCCGCCGAGCAGGATGCGGCTCGCGGCCACTCGCAGCGGAACATTCTGGAGCAGGCCGTCGTCCGGGCACAGGATGAGGCGGCCCATCACTGCCGGGTAGAAGTAAACCAGGGGCGCGAGCGTGACCAGCAGCGCAGTTGCGCGCTCCGGCGTGAGCCTCGAAATAAACTTTGATGGACGAGTCATTGAAGCAGGACGAGATAGGAACCGTCGCGCGGCTGCCCGGTGCGCCGTTCGCTTACGCGCTAGCCTATGTCCGGCGGGCGGCGCTGGCACACAAGGCCGAGCTGGCCGCGCTCTGCCTGTTGTTCCTGATGGCGGCGAACCTCTTCACAGTAATCAGGCGCAAGACCATTACTAACGACGAGACGGTGCTGATACCGGCGGCATACTATCATCTGGTCACGGACGACTTCCAACTCGTTCACGAACACCCGCCGCTCTGCAAACTCCTGGCCGGTGTCCCGTTGCTCTTCGTCCAGCCTAATGAAGCGCGGCCAGAGGTCATCGCGAAAGCGACCAACTCGTCCGAGCGCGACTGGGCATATCAGCAAAGCTTCTGGAATGACAACCTGGGACTTTTCCATAGAATCTCGTTCTGGGCACGCATCCCTGCAATCCTGCTTACGCTCGCTCTGGGCTGGCTCGTCTTCCAGTTCGCGCGGGAGCTGTTCGGCGCGCGCGCAGCCTTGCTGGCGCTCTCCCTGTTCGTGCTCGAACCAACGCTGCTCGCGCACGGGCGCGTGGTGCAGACGGATGTCCCGGCCGCTTTCGGCTACCTGCTTGTCTTCTACACTCTCTATCACTACGTCCAGCGCCGGACCTTGCGGCGCGCTCTTCTGGTCGGGGCTGCCGCGGGGCTGTCGCTACTGGCAAAGTTTTCAATGCTCATCGTCGCGCCCGTCCTCCTCGCGGTGTTTCTAACCTTCTTCCTGCGCGCCCCGCGCGACGGCGAGAGCCGGACTGCGTTTCTTGCACACGCCTCGCTCGCGGTGCTGGCATCACTCCTAGTCATCAACGCCGTCTACTTTTTTCACAGCCGCCCGTTGACGACAGACGACGTGCGCTGGGTGTGGGCGTCATTCCCAGAGCATCCGCGCCTGGTGTGGGCGAGCGTGAGCTGGCTCAGGCACCTGATGCCGACAGATTTCATCTTGGGCATTTACTGGCAGCTCTGGCACAGCAAGGAAGGGCATTCGGCTTCCCTGCTCGGAATGTACAGCGCGCACGGCTGGTGGTACTACTTTCCGGTGGCCTTCGCGCTCAAGACCACGCTGCCCTTCCTGCTTCTTTCCGTCTCCTCGCTCGTCTGGTCTTGCTACAGGCTGTTGGCGAGACGCGAGCGCCTCTTTTTAGTGCTGCTCGTTCCAATCGCGCTCTACACGGCTTTCGTGATGATGAGCACCATCAACATCGGCGTCAGGTATTTTCTCCCGGCCGTTCCGTTCCTCTGCATTCTCGCCGGAGCACTTCTTGACCGTCTGCTCAAATTGGCGCGCGCGCGCACGCTCGCTCTTGGCTGCGCGCTCCTTTTAATCTCTTGGGTGGCGGTCGAGGCTGTGCGCGCCTACCCGCATCACATGAGCTACATGAATCAACTGGCCTCGCCTCGCCCACACTGGTACTACCTGTCGGATTCCAACGTCGAGTGGGGCGACGACGTGGGAGAACTGACCGAGTACCTGCGCGCGCGGGGCGAAACAAGAGTTACGGCAGCGCTGCTCGGCGGCTACGCGACGGTGGGTTACAACGGCGTGGCCTACCTGGACGCGCTCGCGCTTCCCGACCCCACGCGAGTCGAGACGCGCTACGTGGCAATCGGCGCGAGCTTTCTGAACGGCTCGACCGTGCCCGGTCGCGCGAATCTTTCCGAAGAGCAGCGCGTCAACTTTTTCGACGCTTACCGCAGGCTGACGCCCGAGGCCGTCTTCGGCGGCTCCATCTATCTTTTTCGGATGAATGATTGAAACGCCTTTGATGAAGCTCGCCGTCAGGCTTAAAGTGGCGGCCTACGCTCTGAAATCTTCTGAATAAGGATACAGACTCTCCCTGATGCGGGCCATCGTCATCATCCCGACTTATAACGAGCGAGCCAACCTCCAGGAACTCGTCGAGAAGATCGAGCTGGTGGCCGGCAATCTGCACATCCTGATTGTTGACGACAACTCGCCTGACGGGACCGGGGAGCTGGCCGAGGAATTGAGCCGGAAGCATCCGGACAGGCTTTTTGTGCTTCACCGCCAGAAGAAAGAAGGGCTCGGCAAGGCTTACGTCGCCGGTTTCAAGTACGCTCTGGAAAGAAAGTACGACTACATTTTGCAGATGGACGCGGACCTCTCGCACGACCCGCAGTACCTGCCCAAACTTCTGGCGGAGATTGAGACCGCCGATCTGGTCATCGGGTCGCGTTACCTCAACGGCATCAGCGTCGTCAATTGGGACCTCAAGCGTTTGATCATGAGCAAGGCGGCCGTCAACTATGTGCGGCTCATCACGCGGATGCCGCTGTCGGATGCGACCAGCGGATTCAAGTGCTGGAACAGCAAGGCGCTCGAAGCCGTCGGCTTCGAGGACACTTTCGCGAGCGGCTATCTTTTTCTGATCGAGATGAAGTACAGGGCGTTCCGGAAGGATTTCAAACTCAGGGAAGTCCCGATCATTTTTGTGGAGCGTAAGAACGGAGATTCAAAGCTCGATTGGAAAGTTTTCCGCGAAGCCTTCTGGGGAGTCCTGCGCCTGAGATTCAAATACTGAAAGTGTGCTTTGCCGGTCAAAAATTAGAGGACGATGACCTGGGACACAGCATTAGCCTTCCTGAGCAGGCACAAACAATCGCTCGCCATTGCCGGAGTCGTTCTCGCCGCGGCGCTCTACGCGGCCGGGGTGCGGCGTAACCCGCCCGGTTTCCATCTGGACGAATCCTCCGTCTCCTACAACGCTTACTCCATCTCGCAAACCGGCCGGGATGAACATGGCAATCCTTGGCCGCTCTTCTTTCGCGCCTTCGGCGATTACAAGAACCCGGTTTACGTTTATCTGCTGGCCGGGCTCTATAAACTCACTGGCCCAAGCATCCTCGTCGCGCGTCTTTTCAGCGCGGCGGGCGGTTTGCTGGCGGCCTTTCTGCTGGGACTGCTGGCGGCGCGCATCACCGGGCGACGCGCCGTCGGGCTCCTCGTCGCCGTCAGCTCGCTCTTCACCCCGTGGTTGTACGAGACGAGTCGCCTGGTCATGGAGGTGGCCATCTACCCGCTCGTGCTGGCGCTCTTCCTGCTCTGCCTGCACCGCGTCTCGGCAAAAGCTAGATGGTCTTATGTGGAGGTGGCCGGGCTCGCACTGACGCTCGCACTCATCACCTACACTTATTCGACGGGCAGGCTCCTGGCCCCGCTGCTGGCCTTGGGGCTCGCGCTTTTCATTACGCGCGAACGATGGCCGAGCGTCCTGAAAACGTGGGGCGCTTACGCCGTGACCGTCATTCCGCTGCTTATCTTTAACTGGCGTCATCCGGGCGCGTTGACGGCTCGCTTCAAGGCCACCACTTATCTCAGGAGCGAGGCAACCTACGGCGAGACAATTCTGGAAGTCGTCCGTCACTACATCGCGCATCTCAACCCGTGGCGGCTGCTCGTGGCCGGTGAGCCGAATCCGGTAATCTTCGTGAACGGGCATTTCTTACTTGCCACCTTCATCGTCGCTCTCATCGGCGGCTACCTCGTACTGAAGAATGGGCGTCGCGAAGCATGGTGGCGCTTTATCCTTTATGGCCTGCTTGTCTCAATCATCCCGGCGGCCCTGACGAATGAGTATTTTCATTTGCTGCGCCTCAGCGCCCTTCCGGTCTTCCTGCTCGTCCTGAGCGCTCCGGGGTTCGCCCGGCTACTCGAAATGGCCCAACGGCGGCGGGCGTGGCGGGCCGCATTCATGCTTGTGCTGGCTGTGACCGCGCTGCAAGCAGCATTTTTCGTCTGGCAGTTTCATAAGAGCGCAAGCACGCCGCTACGTCGGCATCAATTCGATGCCGACTATCCGCAACGTATCCTGGCCCCGGCCATCGCTTCGTCTTCGACGCCGATTTATCTGGCCGACTCGCCGGTCGTTCCCGGCTACATCCACGCCTACTGGTACGCGGCGCTACTTGGAATCAATCGCTCGCGGTTCTTCCTGTTGCAGCCGGCCGAGTCCCCTCCGACGGGCGCAACCGTGATTACCACGGAAGCCGGTTGCCCCAGGTGCCAGGTACTGGCGACGAGCGAGCCCTACACGCTCTACACGGTGAATGCTCCGCCGCTCCCACTGGAGCCCATGCCGGATGAAGGCTTCCGCGCAGAACTTTATTCGCCCGCTCTGCCGATGCAACTTCGCGTCAGAGAGCAGGTGACGATTCCCGTCAGGGTTAAGAATGTGAGCGAGGTTATCTGGCTTGCGCGCGAGCGAAGCGCAGGCCAATATCACGTTAGTCTCGGCAATCACTGGCTCAACCTTCGGGGCGAGATGGTCACGGGCGACGATGGCCGCAGCGCCTTGCGACAGGACCTTCAGCCCGGCGAGGAAATCGAACTTTCTTTGACCATCAACGCGCCCCGCCGGGCGGGCGAGTACATTCTCGAAATTGACATGCTGCAAGAGGGCGTGACGTGGTTCGCAATGAAGGGCTCTGCGACGCTGAAGCTGCCCGTCAGGGTCGAGTGAGACAAGACCTGAACAGCCAAAGACTCGGGCGGGCGGCGCGCTCTGAAATTATCGTCGCCTCTCGTCCTGATGGTCGCCGGCCCGTAAGGCAGTGCCTGTTCTATTACGAACATCTGTGGCAGAATGCAGGGTGGCCCAGAAATTCCAGCGTTTATCCAGTGGCCGTCGCAAACCCGCCGAAAGATAACTTGCAATGGCATCGGCCGCGCGCGGGGCTACGGAACTAAAGCACCAGGTAGCGATCTTCAAGTCAAGGCGTTCTCTTTCAAAAGAGCGGGCCGTACTGTTCCGTCATTCGTCGCCCTTCAAATTCCTTTATGCCGAGACCTCGTGAGAAGAAAGTGGTCATCGTCGGCGCGGGCCCCGCGGGTCTGACGGCGGCTTACGAGCTTTGTAAGCTAGGGGTCGAGTCTGCCGTCATTGAGAAGGATGACCTCGTCGGCGGACTCTCGCGAACCGTCAACTACAAGGGATACCATTTCGACATCGGCGGCCACAGATTCTTCACAAAGGTTAAAGCCGTGGAGGAGATGTGGCGTGAGGTGCTGCCGAACGGGGACTTTCTGCGCTGCAAGCGCCTGTCGCGCATCTACTACGACAAGAAATTTTTCCACTACCCGATTCGTATTCCCAACGTCCTCAAAAGCCTCGGCCTCTGGAACAGCCTGCTCATCTCGCTTAGTTACCTTCGCGCCAAGTTGCTGCCCGAAGAACCTGCCGAGACCTTTGAGCAGTACGTCTCCAACCATTTCGGGAAGCGCCTCTACAGTATCTTTTTCAAGTCGTACACGGAAAAGGTCTGGGGGCTGGCGGGCAGCGAAATCACGGCCGAGTGGGCCGCACAGAGAATCAAGGGGCTGTCGCTACGGACCGCCCTGCTCAACGCCGTCTCGCGTCGCCGGGAGGGCAAAGACGGCGTCATCCGAACCCTCGCAGATGAATTCTATTACCCGAGGATGGGCCCCGGAATGATGTGGGAGACCGTCGCCAGGATGATAGAACGTTCAGGGAGTCAAATTCATTTGGGCGCGGCGGTCGAGAAGATCATTTGGGCGCGCGATCAGGTGCGGGCCGTCGAAGTCAGGACGGGCGGGGAAAGCAGATTGTTCGAGGGCACCGATTTCATCAGCAGTATGCCCATCCGCGAGATGATTCAAAGACTGACGCCCCACGCTCCCGCCGAGGTCATCCGCGCCGCGAACAGTCTTAATTACAGGGGCTTCATCACAGTCGCCCTCATCATTAACCGAAGCGAGCTGTTCCCGGACCACTGGATTTACATACACGAGCCGGGCGTTCGACTGGGGCGCATTCAGAACTTCAAGAACTGGAGCCCGGAAATGGTTCCCGACGAGGGCAAGACCTGCCTCGGGTTGGAATATTTCTGCTCCAGGGGAGAGGGGTTATGGTCGCTGCCGGACGAGGAATTAGTCGAGCTGGGGAAGCGCGAATTGGAGAAGATAGGTCTGGCCAGAGGCGACGAGGTGGAAGACGGCATCGTTATCAGGATGCCTAACGCCTATCCAATTTATGATTCCGCCTACCGGGAGTCGCTTCAGGTCGTGCGCCGGTTCCTGGGGAGCATTACTAATCTCCAAACGGTGGGCCGCAACGGCATGCACAAGTACAACAATCAGGACCACTCGATGTTGACGGCGATGCTGGCGGTGAAAAATATCCTGGGCGCGGGCTACGACCTGTGGCGCGTGAATTTCGATCAGGAGTACCACGAAGAGAGCAGGGCCCCTCGGGGCGAAGCGCATGACGAACTCAGGCTCCTGGCATCTTCGCAGCCACGCACGCCCGAGCGCGTCGCCAGATGAGGGGCCCGCCCTGCTTCGGCCATGGAAGAGCATCCGAACATCTCCGTCATCGTCCCCGTCCACAACGGCGGCCCAAACTTTCGTCTCTGTCTGGATGCCCTCCTGGCCTCGACCCCGCCGCCTTCCGAAATCATAGTCGTTGACGACGCCTCGACGGACGGGAGCGCGGCGACGGCCGATGATTACGGCGTCTCTGTCTTTCGCCTCGCGCGGCGTTCTGGCCCGGCGGCGGCACGCAACCACGGCGCGAGGCAGGCGAGCGGGGAGATACTTCTTTTCGTAGACGCCGATGTCCTGTTGCGACCCGAGAGCGTCGAGCATGTGGCCGCCGCTTTTCGAAAAGACCTTGACCTCGCCGCCGTCTTCGGCTCTTACGATGACGCGCCCGCCGAGCAGAACTTTCTTTCTCAATACAAAAATCTCTTTCACCATTTCACTCACCAACAATCGAGCACTGCGGCGTCTACCTTCTGGGCCGGATGCGGGGCCGTCCGCCGCGACGTTTTCCTGCGCGCGGGAGGGTTCGACCAGGAGAGATACGACCGGCCGGCAATCGAAGACCTGGAACTGGGCTACAGGCTGACGGATTCCGGCCATAAGATTCTGCTCGACAAGAGGCTTCAGGTGAAGCACCTCAAGTGTTGGGATATTAAATCGCTGCTGAGGGCGGACATCTTCAACCGGGCAGTGCCGTGGTCGCGGCTCATACTGGAGAGGGGGCGGGTGGTCAACGACCTCAACCTGCGCCTGAGCGAAAGGGTCAGCGCAGGTCTAGCGGTGCTCGCCGTCGCCGCCCTGGCGTTTTCGCTCCTGCAACCGCGGGCCTTCTACGCCGCCCTGTTTTTGTGGGCTCTGGTTTTCGCCCTCAACATAAAATTGTACGGCTTTTTTCGGCGGCGCAAAGGAATAGGGTTCGCCGCACTGGCCTTCCCTTTTCACCTCTTCTATTACCTGTACAGCGCCGCCACTTTCGCCCTCTGCTGGGCGCGGCATCTTTTTCCGGGGAGGCGCGCCGCCGGTCGCTTTATCTGGGCAGGCTCGAAGGTCTTCAGGCGATGGGATTATCCGGTCTTTCTCATCCTGACGGGTTTGAGCTTCGCTTCGATAGTCTATTTCGCCTGGCATTGGTTCTCTCACGGCGGCTGGTTGCTCAGCCCCGTCACCTTCTCTCTGGCCACCGTCGTCTTAGCCCTCAAGTTAGTGGAGCACCAGGCACGCTGGTTCATTTTGCCTTTGATGAGGAGGCCGGGCGCTGCGACGCCGAGCCCCGGCTTGAAGGTCGCCGTCGTGACGACTTTCGTTCCCGGCGGCGAGCCGCTCGGGATGCTGGAAAAGACGCTGCGCGCTCTGGTCACGCTCACATACCCGCATGACACGTGGGTACTCGACGAAGGGGATGACGAACGCGTCCGGGCGCTCTGTTTGAAGCTCGGCGCGAATCACTTCAGCCGCAAAAATCTTTCCCGGTATCAAGAGCCAAGCGGCACGTTTCAGTCTCTCTCCAAGCACGGAAATTACAACGCATGGTTACACGAGATAGGCTTCGACCGTTATGAGTTTGTGACTGCGTTCGACCCGGACCATGTCCCTGACGCGTCTTTCCTGAACAGTGTGCTTGGATATTTTGAAGACGCAGAGGTCGGCTACGTGCAGGCACCCGCGGCCTACTACAACCAGGGTGCTAGCTTTATCGCGCGCGGCGCGGCCGAGGAGACTTACTCGTATTACTCCTGCACGCAGATGGCCGCTTACGCGCTCGGGCACCCGTTCGTGACGGGCTGCCACAACTCGCACAGGATGGCCGCGCTTCAAGAGGTCGGCGGGTTCGCCCCGCACAACGCAGACGATCTACTGCTGACGCAGTTCTATCGGAACTGCGGCTGGCGGGGCGTGTACGTCCCGCGGATTCTAGCCCGTGGGCTGGTCCCTGTGGACTGGGACAGCTATCTCGGACAGCAGGTCCGCTGGGCGCGCTCCATCATGGACGTGAAATTCCGCCTTCCTTCCAGCCTCGCACGCAAGTCGTCTCTCAAGCAGCGATTCATCACTTTCTTAGACGGCCTCGTTTACCTTCAGGGCAGCGCCACGATACCTGTCTTAGTCCTTCTCCTGGCCGTCATGCTGGCGACGGGTGGCGCGCCCCACATGTTTTCATCTACGCTCCTTTTCGCGTTCGCAGCAATGTGCGCGGTGTTGCAACTCGCGGCCTTTTATCGCCAGCGTTTCTTCCTCGATTGGCGGAAAGAGTGTGGCTTACACTGGCGGGCCAGGGTGCTGCGTTATGCGAAGTGGCCGTATGTTCTTCTGGCATTGCGCGACGTCATCTTGAGGCGCGGCGCGCCTTACACTCTGACGCGGAAAGTATCGACGGGGGCGCGCGCGACGGCGCTGCTCTGGCCGCACCTTTTGACGATTCTTTTTATCAGCGCCGCGTGGATTGGCGGAATGCTTCGTGGATACGCCCTGCACCCTCTGCTGCACGTCTGCGCCGCAGTGGTGGTCACGGGCACGCTCCTTCTACTCCTGACCGAGCGCCTGGAGTTCCCTGCCCCTTACGATGAGTCTCAATCAGGTGCGGTCGATGAGAGAAAGACGAGGGATGCTGGCGCGGCGCTCCCTGATGAAATCCCGGTCTCGATTGTGTTGGGCACGCGAGACCGCCCGGCGGAGTTGCGCGAATGCCTGAGTTGCCTCGCGGCCCAGGTAACGCCGCGCCCCGTCGAGATCATCGTCGTAGACAACAATCCGGACTCCGGGCTCACGCCTCCCGTAGTCGCCGAATTCTCGCGCGTCCTGCTGATAGATGAGCGGCGCGGCGGAGTAGCTTACGCACGGAATGCCGGAATTGCCGTTAGCAGCGGCGAGATAATCGTGACGGTTGACGACGACGTGACGATGCCGCCCGACTGGCTCGAAAAGTTGCTCGCCCCCTTCGAGGGGAGCGGTGTGGCGATTGTCTCCGGCAACGTCTTGCCGCGCGCGACCGAGACCCTGGCCGAGCGCCTTTTTGAAGCCTACGGCGGATTGGGACGCGGCGAAGAGCCGTTCGAGGTTAATCAGAATTGGTTCGAGCAGTTCAGGCTTCGCGCCGTCCCGACGTGGGAACTCGGCGGAACGGCCAACGCAGCTTTCCGCGCGAGCATCTTCAGCCACCCCTCCATCGGAATGATGGAGGAAACGCTCGGCCCAGGCATGCCGACCGGCGTTGGCGAGGACACTTACCTCTTCTACAAATCGCTCAGAGCGGGCGTCACGCTCTGTTACGAGCCCGGAGCTTACGTCTGGCACAAGCATCGACGTGACCTGACTGCCCTGCGCCGCCAGATTTACAACTACAGTAAAGGCCACGTGGCTTATCACCTGACGACTCTCATCCGCGACGGCGATTTGCGCGCCCTGACACGACTGGCCGTCGGATTGCCCTTAACGCACGTCGGGCGTCTCCTCAGCCGCGCGTTCAGGAGACGCGAACACCAGATGTTCCGTCTGACCCTGGTTGAGATAGCGGGTAATCTGGCCGGCCCCTGGTCTTTGTGGCGGGCGCGTAGGCGAGTCAGGCGCGAGGGGCGCTGCGCCGCGTATGTTCCCGTCTCAAGTCGGGCGAGCATCCCGCAGGGAGCGCCTCGGGCGGGAACAGAGTCGCTCCGGCGCGCGGCCAACGTTTGACCGCTCTCCTCGGGCGCGCTCTCGATTCCGGCGCGAGGGGCTCAGCTTTGAAGACCGTCGTTTATCAATCTTACAGAACAACGGACGTCCCCGGCTGGATCAGTCGCTCCATGCAAACTGTCAGGGAGTGGGCTGCCCTCAAAGGCTTCGCTTACGTCTTCGTGGACGACCGATTGTTCGACTACACCCCTGCGTGGTACAGGCAGAAGGTCAACAATCAGATTCAACTGGTTTCGGACCTGGCCCGGCTGGAGCTCGCTAGAGAATTCCTGCTCGGAGAATTCGAGCGCACGATCTGGGTTGACGCTGACGTGGTGGTTTTCGACGCCGACCGGCTGGAGATAGACGTGACCGAAGAGTACGCATTTTGTCACGAAGTCTGGGTCGAAAAACTCAGTTTCCTGAGGGCTGCGCGGCGCGGCCTCAAGGGGTTCAGGTGGGGCGGGGTCTATTGCCGTAGGAGGGTCAATAATGCGGTGGCCGTTTTTACCAGAGGCAATAGCATGCTGGACTTCTACATTCACGCCTGCCAGCGCATCGTTAAGAACAAGCGCGGCGACATCTCCAACCTGGAGGTGGGGACACACTTTTTAACCGAGCTACACAGGAAGTTCCCCCTCCCTCTCCTCAGAAATATCGGGCTCTTCAGCCCACACTTGATGCTGGACATTGCAACGGGGGGACGGAGAATAGCGGAGATATACTTGAAAGAATTCGGCTCACCCGTCTGGGCCGCGAACCTTTGCGCTTCTTACGCGAATAAAGAATATGAGGGGTTGACCGTTGGCGACGATGCGTACCATACGGTCCTGGACCGGCTGCTCGAAACAGGAGGGAAGGCGGTCAACGGCGAATTGACTTCGGCCCGTGAGCCCTAACCCCACGGGGCCGCATAGAGGATTCGGGAATTAAGCCGGGCGCGCCGACGGCGTGCGAAGGGCGCTTTGAGAACCAAAGAGAGCGACAATTCTCCTGGGGGAATTGGCTTGAAAAGTAAGGGGCGGAGAGAGTGGGATTCGCTTCCCACAATGGGCTTTCACTCACTCCGGCGATGCGCATCATGCGGAAACCGAATCGGGCTGCCAGGAGGGATGTATGTTGCCGGGGGTTCCTTTCGTAAGTTGTCTGATATTTGTGCCATCAGCATTCATTACGTATATGTCGGCATTACTCCCATTCCTTACCACATACGCGATCTTTTCACCGTCCGGGGACCAGGCAGGATTATTAGCTTCCGGGTCTGGATTTATTAGCTGGCGAGTATTTCCATGCACATCTACCAGATATATCCCCGACTGAGCCAGGGCTCCCCTGGAGGTGCTCCTGAATACAAGATTAGTTCCGTCCGGAGACCACTGAGGCTCTACGTCATTAGTTAATAAGGAAGCTAAAACTCTTCGGTCGGTTCCGTCCAAATTAATGATGTGAATCTGCGGATGTCCATCTTGTCCCGCACTCTGGAAAGCGAGGCTCCTGCCATCCGGCGACCAGGTCGGATATTCATTCTGTCTATTATCGCTAACAAGCTGTGTTTCGCTCTTGCTATCAATATCAACAACACATAATCCCCTCGTATTCCCCAGGCCTTTAATAAAAGCTATTCTTTTGCCGTCAGGAGACCAGGCAGGGTGGTAGCCACCCTCGGCCACACCAATCAGTTTTTTCTGATCGTTACCATTCTCCTCCATTATATAAATCCCGGGATCGCTATGAACATTCAAGGCAAAGGCAATCTTTTTGCCGTCGGGAGACCAGGTCGGGTGAGTTGCCTGCGGGGGCATCGGAACTGAATTGTCGTGCGGGAAATCCGTTAGCCTGGTTTGATTTCCTCCGTCCTCATCCATGACGAAGATGTCCCACTTCCCTTCTCGCATGGTTGAGAAAGCGATCTTACGTCTGCTCTGCAACTCTACATTCAGCGCCCCGGCAATCTCTTTAATCGCTTTAATCACTTCGGTCGGCGCCGATGAATCGTTCAAGACTTCGTCAGCCGCTATCTTTAACTCTTCTTTGAACGTCGGTAATGAACTCGGCTCGGAGAAGGCTGCTCGATTATTCGGATCATTCAGCGCAGTGAGAATCCAGCTTAAGCCTTGCGGCTTTCTCGCCTCTAGAATCGAAGTGAATAACCCTTCGGTCGCAGGTAAATCCTCTTTAAGT
>DATEMM010000244.1:0-2541 GCA_035275605.1 Pyrinomonadaceae bacterium | reverse complement strand
CCCTCGCGTAACGGAAAGCGCATCTGGTAGCCGAAGACGCTCAGGGTCCCTGTGCCAGTGCGGTCCGTCTTCTCTGTGCCATTCTCAAGAATGTAGTTCAGATAATCTAAGTATTGTCTCATCCTCTGGAAGCCTTAACGGCATCGCCCAACGCGAGCCGGATTGGAAAAAGAGCTGCGGCGATGTTATATAGAACTTACGCGATAAAGAAAAGTTTCAAAGGCACTGGAGATTTATCGGGCGCGCAGATGGTCAATCCCGGCGCGCGGCCGAAAGCCATTATGAGTCGGACAATCAGGGTACAAGTAGGCGAGGAGGCTCCGGACTTTACGCTGAAGGATGAGCAGGGCCGGGACTGGCGGCTCTCAAAGCAGCGTGGGCAGGTGGTCGTGCTGCTCTTTTATCCCGGCGACGAAACGCCCGTCTGCACGAAACAGCTCTGCTCGGTGCGCGACCACTGGGATGATTACACAGGGACGGGCGCGTCGGTCGTCGGCATCTCGACCGACACAGTCGATTCACACCGGAAGTTTAGCGAGAATCACCAGTTGCCTTTGCGTCTGCTCGCGGACCCGGAGGGCCAGGTGACTGGACTTTACAACGTCCGCTCGTGGATACCGGGGCGCTCGGCCCGTGCGGTCATCGTCGTAGACGCTGACGGCGTCGTGCGCCACCGCCAGGTGCAGCCGCTCTCGATCTTTCGCCCGAAGGACGATCAGGTCCTGAAGGCCATTCGATTGGCACAGTCAGATCAGGCGTCGCCCGCGGGAGACGCGGGACTTTAAGTTTTCACCGGAGGAGAATCTTTATGTCGGACAAGATTAAATGCGCGCGCTGCGGCCAGAAGCGGCCCGCGCTCGGTTACGCGCCCGTCCCGACCGAGCTAGGGCAGAAGATCGGAGCCGAAATCTGCCAGCCGTGCTGGGCCGAGTGGCTCCAGAAACAATCGCAGATCATCAACCACTACGGGCTCGACCTCTCCAACCCGGACACGCACGGCTTTCTCTTTGACAACATGAAAGGCTTCTTCTACGGCTCCAACGATCTGGCACAGATTGACACGTCGAAGGAAGGCACGGTCAAGTGGTGAAGTAAAGCCGGTGAATAGTGAAAGGGCCGATGGTAAATGGATGAAAGCCGTCCGTCTATTCACCAGCGGCCGTTTTCCCTGTTCTTTCTTCCCTCATCTCCCGCATCAAAAAGTAGTTGAGCGCGGTCCTGATGACGGCGATTGCGCCAAGCTTGCCTATCTGGTCCCAGCTCGGCGCAATCGCCGTCGAGAGAATATCCGCGCCGAGCTGGAATTCGAGAGCGAGGGCCAGAAAGCGCGCCAGCGTGAGCCGCACGCCGTTGAAGTTTTCTAGTTGCGGCGGCACGAGCGAGCGCACGAACTGGTAGCCGGCGGCGACGACGCCGAGGCCGATGATGACAGCGCCCGTCGTCTCGACGAGCAGCCTCAGCCACTGGACCGCGTTGACGATCGAGCCCTCGATGGCCCCGTCGTGCGGGGCCTGTATGAAGTTGCTTGCGCTCTCCAGCACGAAATTAAACATGTCGAGGCCAGCTTAGAAGAACTATTGCTTTTATGCTACAGAAAAGAGCCGCAGGCGGCGAGACACCTGGATGGCGACCAGCCGCAGGCCGAAGAGCCTGACGTATTGCATCACCAGGTCGTGCGAAGCTGGGACGAACATCGCCCCGGCCTCGGCGTGCAGGCCGTCTGTGAAGGGCTCGCGCAGTGTGTGGGCGCGGCCCCCAGCGCGCGAGCAGAGCGCGTGCGCGCGGGGCATAGAGTGCGGCCAGCGCCGCGGTGCCCTTCGTCAAAAAGTCTCTGCGTTTCATCCCCGGCTATTGAATAGGCGTCAAAGAGTTTAGAAAAGCTTGCGCCCGCCCTCGAAACTAATGTATCATCCGCCATCCTAAGGGAATGCCTCGCCTGGATACAACGCTTTTATTGACTCAGGGCAACCTCTCTCGCTGGCTGCTGGCCGGGCAGGCGATAAGGTTTGAGAAACTTTACCGGCTCAATAAACAGGAGAACATTTTCATGAAGATCAAACTGGCGGCGTTACTTGCGACCACAGTGCTCGCGCTCGCGGGCTGCGGCGGGACCAGCAACTCCAGCAACTCGACCAACTCGACCAACGCGTCGAACGCGAACAGGGCGGCCAACACGACCTCCTCGACCGCTACGCCGGACGAGAACATGGTCAAGGCGCAGGCCAACGCAACGTCCGAGGTGGGCGGCACGAAGGAAGGCTGCAAGTGCTCAGCCGCCGGGATGAAGTGCGCGACCGAACCCGGCGAGAAGGGCTGCTGCGGGGCCAAGGACGGCGCTTGCTCCAGCATGGTGGACGGCAAGTCTTCCTGCTGTTCAGGCAAGGGCGGCGACGACGAAGCCTGCTGCTCGGCTGCGGGCAAGATGGCGATGGACGGCAAGGACGCCGGCGCGCCTGGGACGAAACCCGCCGCCACAACCGGCAAGAAATCCTGACCGGGACGGCCAACTCCCTTACGATCCTAAAGATTCATGACGGGTGA
>DATEMM010000243.1:0-3884 GCA_035275605.1 Pyrinomonadaceae bacterium | reverse complement strand
GCCGCGCGCGTAGTCTTCCCCGCGAACGCCGGCGAGACGGCGGACGTACTGGCACAGGCGACGCGTGAGCGCACGCCCGTCACGGTCGCGGGCGCTGGCACAGGGATAGTCGGCGGGCGCGTCCCCTTCGGCGGAATCGTCCTCTCCACAGACCGCCTGAACCGCATCAAGGAGATCGTGCGCGGCGACGCCGGAGGGCACGCGAGCGCGGAGGCCGGGGTCGTGCTGGCAGACTTTCAGCGCGCCGTCCGTGAGCGCGGATTAATCTACCCGCCGGACCCGACCGAGTGGAGCTGCTACCTGGGCGGGACGATTGCGACCAATGCTTCGGGCGCGCGCTCCTTCAAATACGGTGCGACGCGCAACTTCGTTCGCCGCCTCAAAAGCGTGCTCGCGACCGGCGACATTCTTGACCTGCGGCGAGGAGATTACCGCGCCGATAGTAGCGGCCTCCTGCGGCTTCCTTTACCGGGCGGCCGCGTGATAGAGGCCCGTCTGCCTTCCTACAGGATGCCGCAAACGCGCAAGCACGCCTCCGGTTATTACGTCGCGCCCGGCGTGGACGCCGTTGACCTCTTCATCGGAAGCGAGGGAACGCTCGGCGTCATCTCGGAAGTCGAAGTGAGGCTGCTGCCTGTGCCGGAAGGCGTCTTGTGCGGCGTCGTCTTTTTCCGAGCCGAAGAGAGTTTGCTCGCTTTCGTCCGGGACGCTCGCGCGGCTTCCATCGAAACGCGCGAGCGGAACAAGGCGGGCGGCATGGACGCGCGCGCTCTGGAATACTTCGACGCCGAATCTCTTCAACTGCTAAGAAACCGCTACCCGCGTGTCCCGGAAGAAGCGGCGGGCGCTATCTTTTTCGAGCAGGAGACGACGGCTCTCACGGAGGAGAGTTCGCAGTCCGCCTGGCTCGCATTATTAGAGCGTCACGGCGCGCTGCTGGACGATTCCTGGTTCGCGACCAACGAGGCGGACCGTAGAGAGATGCGCGAGTTCAGGCACCAGCTTCCTGTTTTAGTCAACGAATGGCTCTCGCGCCAACACCAGCGCAAGGTCTCCACGGACATGGCCGTGCCCGACGCTGAGTTCGCCGCCATGCTCAGGTTTTATCAGGAAACGCTCCGGGCGAGCGGCCTCAAATTCGTAATCTTCGGCCACATCGGCGATAATCACGTGCACGTCAACATCCTGCCGCGCGACGAGGATGAGGCCGCACGCGCCCGCGACACTTACATGCAGTTCGTCCGGCGCGCAATCCTCGCGGGAGGGACTGTTTCCGCGGAGCACGGCATCGGCAAGCTCAAGCGCGAGTACCTGCGTCTGCTTTATGATGAGAAGCACTTGCGGGAAATGGCACAGTTGAAGCGCGCGTTCGATCCCGCCTGCATCCTGGGCCGCGGAAACATTCTCGGGGAGGAATATCTCGCATGAATATGCGCCCGCTGCGTCGGCCACTCCTACAGCTCGCGCTCCTGCTGCTGAGTCTCGGCAGCGCCTACGCGCAGCAGCCAACAGTCGTAGCAGAATCTGAGCAGAGGGCCGCGAGTTATACTTTCGTCAGCCCCAACACGCGCGAGAACCTGACGCTCCGGCAGGCAGTGCGCCTGCTCAACTCGCGCGAGGAGCTGCAACTAATCGGCAGGATTAATCACTTGTCCCGCTGCCTGCGCCTGAAGCCTTTCGTCACCAAGGCCATCGGAAACTCCACGGATGGCGCGGAGCATTCGGCTTTATTCCGCGTCTACACGGACCGGCCGACGCTGCGCTACGCAGACGCCCGGCTGGGAAAAGTCCAGAGGCAGAAGACCGTCCTCAATTTCAGGCAGGCGGATTCGGGCACGGCCAGGATGTACTCGATACGCATCCGAATGGGCCGCCGCACGCTCGCTTCGATTGCCAGAACGCTTGACGAGAGCGGCGTCCCCTTTCGCACGCTGGTTCCGCAGGCGCGCCGTCGAATGTTAATTTACGTGGTTGACCTGGATAGTCAGTTGAGTAATCAGGTGGCCTCCGCTGCCCGCCGGCTCGGCGGATTGCTCTCTATGATTAAGGGCACGGGTGAATTCATAGGGAACGACGCGGACCGCGACAGAGCCCAAGAGGTGTTCACCGAAGAGATCAGGAGATTCGAGGACGCTCACGCGGGAGTCGCGCGTAGGTGCTCGCGCTAAGGACGAAGTGATAGACACAGAGGCACTTTAGACACGGAGAAGAAAAGTTCAAATCAATAATTTCAAATTTCAGATTTGAGATTTGAAATTCCTAAGTTTTCTCTGTGTCTCTGTGCCTCTGTGGCTACATCATAAATATACTTAAAGAGAGAGTGGACGAACTGAAAATGTTCCGCTTTACTACCTCAGGCGAATCGCACGGGCGCGCACTTGTGGCGATTCTCGAAGGTCTGCCCGCGGGGATGCCCGTTGATGTCGAGCTAATCAATAGGGAGATGTTGCGGCGGCAGTGGGGCTACGGGCGCGGCGGGCGCATGAAGATTGAGCGCGACGGCGTGGAAATCCTGAGCGGCGTGCGTCACGGCCTGACCTTGGGTTCGCCGCTCGCCCTCTTGATTGAGAACAGGGATTGGGCGAACTGGACCGAGGTGATGTCGATTGACCCGGTTGACCTGCCGCCCGATAAGTCGCGCCGGGTTAAGCGCCCGCGCCCAGGGCACGCGGACCTGGCGGGCGGGCAGAAGTACGCCACGCGGGATTTGCGCGATGTGCTGGAGCGCGCCTCCGCACGCGAGACCGCGGCGCGCGTCGCCTGCGGGGCGCTGGCCAGACAACTCCTCTCGGCCTTCGGCGTCGAAATCCTCAGCCACGTGATTCAACTCGGCGGCATTCCCCATCTGCCGCTTGAACTGAATTGGGAAGAGATTGCGGCGATTGCCGATGACGCGCCGCTTCGTTGCGCGGACGCCGAGGCGCAGGCGCGTATGGTTGCCCTGATTGACGAGAAGCGGCGCGAAGGCGACACCCTCGGCGGCATCTTCGAAGTCGTGACGCGCGGCCTCGTGCCGGGCTTAGGGTCACACACCGCCTGGGACTTAAAGCTCGACGGGCGGCTGGCACAGGCCCTGATGTCTATCCCTGCAGTCAAGGCCGTCGCCATCGGCGCGGGCGCGCAGATTAGCAACCTTCCCGGCTCCGAAGTCCACGACGAGATTGCCTACGACGGGGAGAGTCAGCAGTTCATACGCCAGACCAACCGCGCGGGCGGCCTTGAAGGCGGCATCACCAACGGAGAGGAGCTTCGCCTGCGCGGCCACCTTAAACCCCTCTCAACCCTGCGGCGCGCGCTGCGCTCCGTTGACATAGACACGAAGCGCGAGGAGTCCGCCTCGTTCGAGCGCTCGGACATCACTGCGGTCCCGGCCGCGGGCGTAATCGGCGAAGCGATGGTCGCACTGGTTTTGGCCGCCGCGATGCGTGAGAAATTCGGCGGCGACTCCCTTGGCGAGATGCGGCGCAACTTCGAAGGCTACAGGGAGCAGTTGCGCGGGTATTGATTCTGTGAAAGTGAGATGATTCCCCTATGACCCCGGCCATCAAAATCAGTCTCCTGGCTTCGGGCCTATTTCTGCTGACGGGGATGCTGACGGGCGTCCTCAAGTACCAGAGAATCATGGCGAGCCCGGAGCATCGCGCCCCGGTCTACGTGGACATAGCTCACCGCGCCGCTTTTCTCTACAGCTTCGCCCTGCTCGTCATCGCCAAACTGCTCGAATACAGCCCGTACCCGATGCGTGTACAGGTGGGAGCCCTCGCGGCAATTCTGGTCTTCTTCGTTATCACCATCCTCGGCTACATAGCGCACGGCGTCAGGAACGACACCGAGAACATCTTCGCCCGGCGCACCTTCACCACGACCTGGTACATGTATCTCCT
>DATEMM010000242.1:0-14283 GCA_035275605.1 Pyrinomonadaceae bacterium | reverse complement strand
TTTCGCACGGGCCGCGCGCCCGGACGCGGAGACGCTCGAAGAGTCGCTGACGACGCTGGAAAAGATGCTGGACGAAGCCTTGCTCTACAGTCTCCCGAAGCGTGAGGTGGAGGCGGCCCGCACTGCCGCCGAAGAGCAGTTGGAGTCCTACCGCAGCCGCATGGAGGGCGCGGTCTTCCAGCAAACCCTCAGTAACCTCTCGCTCAAACAACTGCGCGAAGCGCACGGCCTGCCGCGCCTCAGCCTGTTCTATCTCTGACCCGTCATCGGATGAAGAAGAAGCGGAAGCACACTCAGTCAAGAGAGGGCCACGCGTCTCCTGCTGGGAAGCAGGGCGGCGCGGAGGTCGTCGAAGTCACCATCGAGCGCATCTTGCCGGGCGGCGCGGGCCTCGCGCACGCTCAAGGGCGCACGCTTCTGGTCGCGCTGGCCGCGCCCGGCGACCATCTGCGCGCGCGTGTCGAGCGCGTACAGGGCCGTGTGGCCTTCGCCTCGATTGAGGAGATTCTTTCGCCCTCGCCTGTGCGCGTCGAGCCGCCCTGCCCCTACTTCGGCCGCTGCGGCGGTTGCGATTTTCAGCAGTTAAGCTATGAGGCGCAGCTCGCCTCCAAGGTCGAGATCATACGGGACTGCTTGCGGCGCATCGCGCGGATAGATTTCACGGGGGAGATTCCCATGACGGCCTCTCCCAACATCTGGCGCTACCGCGCGCGCGCGCAGTGGCAGCACGATTCTTTGAAGAAGCGGCTGGGCTATTTCGAGCGCGCCTCGCACCGAGTCTGCGACGTGGCGTCCTGTCCCGTCCTGGTGCCCGAGTTGGAGGCGACGCTCGAAAGTCTGCGCGGGCAGATGAAAGAAGGCTCGTTGCCGGACGAGTTGACAGAGCTTCAGGCGGTGGCGGGCGACGACGGCCAGGTGTCGCTTGCGCCGCCTGTGCCAGAGCATCCGACGCGAGAAGTGGGCCGATTTGTAGCAGGGCACCGCTACCGCTTCAGCGCCGAAGGCTTCTTTCAGATTAACCACGAGCTGCTCGAACCCTTGATTGCAGCCGCGACGAAAGACGCGCGAGGTGAAACGGCCGTTGACCTCTACTGCGGCGCTGGGCTCTTCACGCTTCCCCTGGCACAGAGCTTCGGCCGCGTCTACGGGGTGGAGGCTAGCAACGCGGCCATCAGTTACGCGCGGCGCAACCTTGAAGATGCCGGACTCGGCGGCGTGACCTTTGAGGCGGCCAGGGTCGGAGACTGGTTAAAGGAGAACGGCGCGGGACTCGCGCCCGTTGATTTCGTGCTGCTCGACCCGCCGCGCGCCGGAGCCGAAGAAGGTTCCGTCGAGGGCATCCTCGCGCTCAAGCCCCGGCACCTCGCCTACGTCTCATGCGACCCTGCGACCCTGGCCCGCGACCTGAAAGTCCTCACCGCCGGCGGCTACCGTCTTGAAACCGTCGCGGCCTTCGACATGTTCCCGCAAACTCATCACGTGGAAACCGTGGCTCATCTCTCTGGCGATCTTCCGTAAAACATTCGTCAGCCTTTTGGGGACCGGAGAGGTGATTGGCCGCTAATTGGGTGTGTAGGTGATTACGTTGCGGAAGAAGGCGCGGGCGTGCTCCTGTAGGAGTTTCTCTCTGGCCTTCTCAAAGTCGGGGTCGCTCGTCGAGTGTTGTGCGCTGAAACTATTCCAGCGCGCGCCTATGACGAACAGAGCGAACTGGTGTTTGGGGTACTCCTTGGTCTTGTAAGTGTCCAGAATTTTCTCTTCAGAGGCCAGGAACTTGCCGGTCCTGAGGAATTCATCCGCCCGCTTAGCGTCCAACGGAATATTGTTCACCAGTTGCGCTATCACGTCCGTGTCTCTGCTGTCCAACTGGTCCGTGCGGATGGCCTCGTTCCTCAGTTCGCTCAACACGAAGTGCTCAAGGTAAGTGCGCTTTGGCTCCGTGGGAAAGAAATCGCGCTCGATGTCCTGCGGCCTCGGAGAGCCGGTGGACGAGCTGAATTTGCTCAACTCCTGCTTACCCACCTTGGTGGCGATAATCTCCGACAAAATCTTGGCCTCTGTCTTCCGCGTCCCGGCCTCTTCATTGACGGAGGCGCGTATCCTGTCGGCTACGTTGGCAGCGGGCGCTCCTTTCCTGGTCACAAAGTTAAAGGCGTGTGTGGTTTCGTGTGCGATGACCTCTACCCACCTGCGAGTCTCCCTCGGGTCCGGGCGCTCAAGCGTCATGGCGTCGTAATAGCCTGTGCTGTCGGGCGAGCCGTGGGGTGTGAAGCGCGAGTTGTTGCCCATCACCTGGACATTCATCAGACGCCGGCCATCGAAGGTGCCGCCGCTGATGGTCCCGGTGGCCAGATCGAACCTCCTGGTCAGAGCGGAATTGTGCTGGCCCGAAAGCCAGATGTTCACGTAGCGCTTGTCTAGCTGGGCGACCATCGCCATGAAGGTCTTGGAGAGCTTCAGCAGCTTGATTACCTTGTCGGGGATTCCGCTCAGGGCCTTGCCGAATTGGCCGTTAGTTACGAATATTTCAGCCTCTGGAAAGACCTCGCGTTCGCGCAGCGGCCCCCCGGACAGATTAATCCCCAGGTCCTGTAACTCTCTTTCGAATCTGATTCTCTCTCTCACCACACAGCTCCCTGGCAGAAAGACCATGCAGGCGTCCCGGTGCAAGTCAGGCGACAGCGCCTCACTTAATGAGCGCATCCGTGTAGGCCGCGTAGTCTAATATATCTAGGTTCGCCTTCAGGACATCTTTGTAGAATTTGAAGCCGCCGTCGTAACGGAAATGCTGGCTCACCTGCCACCAATTATCGCCAGTGCGCGGCGGCCACCTTCCCACGTACCTCATCTTTTTCTCGGCGACATATTTGTCTGCCGCCGTCCCGTGGATTCCGAACGGCAAGTCCGGGTTCGTCCCCCAACCCATCGGCGCGGCGTAGACGGGCACCCCGCTCGCCCTGTGCAGGGCGAACTGGTACGTCTTGTTCTCTATATCACTTTGATAGCCCTTCTTGATCGCGTCCTTCTGGCTTGAGGTCCTGGCCTTGAAAAAATTGACGATCTTGTCGCGGTAGGCTTGTTCGTAGTAGCACCCCCACAGCTTCACCAGCGCAGATGAAGAGAATGCTTGCATAAACTGCGCCCCGGCGGCACCCCCGGCCACGCCTGGGATCGAAAAGTCTTTAATCCGCGCGTCCGTGTCGGCGGGGTCCCGCCGGGTCTGGTCAACCTTGAACGGGTCGGTTTGAGTAGTTCCGGTGATGATCGGACCTCCCGTCCACCCGTGCGTAAAGATGTGTAGTTCCTGGAGCGTCGCCGATGGCAGCCCCTTGATGTACGTGTACAAGTCCAGGACCGACGTTATCCGGAGCTGGGCGCTGGGGACCGTGTTTGGCGGGAGCGACCCGTCCCAGTTATCCCAGCGTTTATGTAGTCCCAACTCATAGTCGAACAGGCTGAGCACTGTGTTTGAACGCGCGCCTCTGGGGTGCGCGTAACGCCAGGGAGCGTTGGCGGGGATGGAGCGAGTGTGTCCGCCCATGTCCACGTAAGTCGCCCCGCGAACGTATATGACCACCTGTTTTGGCGTCTGGTCCGGGTCTTCCGCCTGGAAGTCCATCGTGGCCTCCAGGTCTTCCATCTCTCTCTCGAATCTGATCCGCTCTCTCACTTTCACCTTTCCTTCTTAACTTCAGGGCAGCGCCTTTACACACATCTCCTTCCCGTGCCCTCTTAAGCCTGCTGCTCAATCGTCGGCGTGCCAGCCGCGCCGAGGTCAACGCCGGTCAGGGTGCGGTAGGCTGTGCGGTAGCCCTCAACTTTATTCTCAACCATGTTGAGCCAGGTTTCTAAATCTTTGCCCGGGCGTGCGAAGTCTGGATCGTTGGTGTTCAGCATCTGTATATCAAGAAGAAGGTCACGCCCGCTGCGGGCACACTCTTGGTGCGTAGTGTAGCGGTTGGTCTGTGACGGGCTGGGCGTTGTTTTCATCACCAGAATGTCATACGCCGCCGGGATGTATTCATCCGCGCGGTTGTAGACCTGAGGGATGCCCAGCGTCGTTCGCAGTTGCTTGACGATTGACATGCCCGCAATAACCCAGACGATTCCGCTCAGCGCGTGGTAGAAGTTGCGGCCGTAGTCGAACGTCTCAAAAGTCTTTTTCAGCAGGCTCATGGTGTCGCCAATCGTAATCAGCGTTGCGACCGACGGCTTCGGCGCGTTCACGGACGCCTGGATGGCCACCGCCAGCCTCTTATCCTTGTAGTACTCAAGCGCGCTTTGGATGAACTTGTGAAAGAGATTGTTGAAGCCCGTGCTGATGGCGGTGTCGAGCCCGAGCTTGCGCCCGACGTCCGAAGTCCAGCCCAAGCAGCGGCGGTAAGAGCTGTCACGCTCGCGGACGGCAGAGGACATCCCCATCTTGGTCTGGCGCACCATCGCCTCAAGAATCAGGGCCGTGATTTGATCTCTCGCGCCGCTCGCGCCCCCGACCGACCCATTGGAGATGGGAATTTTGCCTTTGGTGGTGAAATCGTCGAGGATCACCCCGAGGATTTTGAAGACGCCCATCCTCTCGAAATAGAAGAGCCAAACGAGGTCAGCTATGAATAACCTCTTAATCCCTTCTCCATTACCGACGGTCAAGCCGTCCCGGCTCCCCATCAGAGTCACGCAGGAAGGAGGAAGAGACCACTGCGGGGGCCAGGGGTTCGCGCAGTCAAAAAGGTTCTTGACCAACTGGTTTCCCAAAACGGTCCGATCAATGGGGTCGGGGCTGCGTAGGAATCGGAAATAGTCATCGAAGGCTACCGTTATATCAACATCATCTGGATCATCCAACGCTTTATTGATGAGGGACAGCATGACGTCGGAGCAGGGCGGGTAAGGTACGCCGACCCGGGGCATATCATCGAGTGCCTCTATGATTTTGTCCCGCAGGGCATCCTGACTCTCTTGCTCCGTAAGAGAAGACGTTGTGTTAGGGGTGTTATTCTGCGGCATCTTTTTCGCTACCTTTCTGGTTGGCATTTCGTCAACTCCTATCTACTGTTGCAGGCTTCTTCTTTGTTCTCCGAGCTTCAACAACCAACTGGTCATCACGCCGTCGAGCGCCTCTTCGTTGAGCTTCCCGTAATCCCTCAGCACGCGAAAGACCGCCAGTTGCGCAGACGGCGGCAGCCCCTTCAAATCCAGCGACCCCGATTTTGAGGTCGCGGCCCTTCGACGAAGCTCTGACGGCGCGAGCGCGTTGAGGTCGAAAAGGTCCGGTATGGCTTTTCCGTTGAGCACGCTGAATCTGGTGCGCAAGAGCGTCCTGCCGAGGACATCCAGATAGCGGCGGGCCAGCTTGTGTATGTCGCGCGTCTCAAGCGGCGCGCTCTCCAGCGGATAGAGCCTCAGCCACTCTTCCTCCCAATCGTCCCAGACGCCGCTGCCCCAGACCTGGCGGCACCAATCGAAAGAGAGCAGGGCGCGCAGGTAAGGCGGCGGGTGCGGGTCCGTCCAGGAGATGCGGAAGATGTGCGCGGGCGGGAGTGCCAGGATTTCTCTGATAGCGCCCGCCTCCGCCATCCCGCAGCCGCAGAACGTCCAGAAGTCCGGCCCTATCTCGAAACTCCAGAGCGCGAACAGGTCCTGAATGGTGCTGGGCGCGCCCGCCCGACTGAGCGCCGCGCGAAAGGCTTTGGGGATGGTCGTGACCAGGCCGAGCCTGACCATAGCCTCGTGTCCGACCTCGTGCAGAACGGAGGTCAGGTTGTATTTCTCCTTGAGCCGCGAGTAGGGAATCTGTATCAGCGGCATCGGGTTGGGAGTGCGGTCCGGAAGCATCACGCCTTCGCGCAGGGTGGAGGCCCCGAATCCTCTGTCGCAGTAGACGAGGGGGGGCTCGACGATGGCCAGCGCCGGGTGCTCCTTATTGATGGCATCCCAGGCTAGAACGTCGCACCCGGCGAGCAAGGGGCCGAGCTCCGGCGTATGACGCTGTGTCAGCACGTCCATATACGTGTCGAAAAAGTTGAAGGCCCTGGACATCTCCAGCTCAAGCGAGCCGAGCAGGGCGCTCAAAGTCCGCGCCGCTTTGGCCGTGTGGGCCTGCGGCAGGTAGGCCCTGGCCCCGGCTTTCAACCGCGAGAGAAGCCTGGCCTCGACGACCTTCAACTGCGATTCGATGACCGCCCACTGGTGCTTCGTAATGTCGTGGCCGGGGGGCAGCTCAACGAGCTTTCGTAAAGACGATAAAGATTCTATGCGGAATCTTAACGCCTCGACTCGCCTCTGGAGGTTGGAGGAAAGACTTTTCATTCAAAGCCACTTCCTACCTTCTCTTGACGACCAGCCGCTCTCCGGGCGCTAGGTACACGACGCGCGTTCGCCGCTGGCCGGGGCTGCCCCCGGCGATAACTCTTCTGTGCCTGAGGCCGTGCCTTCGCCCGTGCGCTTTTTTGAGGCCGGCGCGGAAGGCGTTGGTCGCCAGCCGTGTGGCCTCCATCGGATTGTCTGCCTGCTCGTTGAGGTTCTCGGCTAGATACTCGAACGCCTCTCTGGAGACCTCCACGTAGTTATTCCAGGCGTCGCGGTTCGCCTCAGAGTCTCCGAGAGGGTCGAAGCCCAGGGCTTTCAACGCGGGCAGGGCTGCCATTCCGCCTGGGATGGCGGAGGCGAGGCCGGCTTTGGCCAGAGACCCTAGGAAGCCTTTCAAATTGCCGCGCGTTAATTGTGTGATTCCTTGCAGCGCCTTGAGAGCGGGGACCTTCCCGGCGGCGTACTTGAGCCCTTTCTTCAGCAGCCCCTTCCCGGCGCTCTTGAGCCTTTTCTTCAAGCCCCCGAAGAAATAGTCACGCTCCATCTCGTTGAGCAGATCGTTGACCTCGTGGTCCATGTCGGCCTCGGACTCGTAGCCTCTTTCGGACAGCTCGTAGAACCTGTCGGCGTAACCCCCGGTCTCTTCGTCGCCGGTCTCCTCTTCGATCTCGAATTCGTCGCCCTCCATCTCAGCCAGACTTCCGTAGTCTCCTTCGAGCTCGCCCTCTAATTCCTGGTCCTCCCCGGCCTCGGAATCGTCGCCGAACTCATATTCGTCGTCCATCTCAAGCTCAAAATCCTGCTCCATCTCAGAGATGTCAGTGTCATTTAAATGTCTAGCCATCGTTGTCTCTCCTCTCTTGTCCTGCTCTACACTGGGCTGAGCACCAGGGGCTCGCGAAAAGATTCAGGGCTCCCAGGCCGGGTGGCTGTGACAGGCCCAAAGGGCCAGCTTTCAAAAGCTGAGCCTCCGGCACAGGTGCCCTGAGGGGATCTGTCTATCATTGCTAGGTCTGCGAGCGAGGAAGCCTGGGCTTAGAAAATCGGCCCGCGGGTTCGTTAGAGAATGGCTACTAATGCAGCCGCGGGTATTGGAACGTGAAGCAAGCAGCCGACTGGCAGTTAATGTAGCGATGAGATGCCTGCGGCGGCAGGGATTATAACAGCGAAACCGAATATTGCAAGATTTTACCTCCGGGCGTCGCCCGGTGGGCCAAAAGCGTCCTCCTGGGCCTATCTTCCAGTCCACAGCGCAGTCAGGATTTCTCCTGTCAAGACCATCTCTTGACATTAAGCTGAGCGGCTAATACAGTCTCTGGCATAATCTCCCAGTGCGCATCCAGAGTTGACCTTCGAGCCGATGAAGAACCTTCTCATGACGAAAGGGCCGGTCTATGCTTCGTAAGACATCGCCAGCGTTCATCGTTTTTCTCTTCCTACTGTTCACGGCGCTGCCCGTTGCGGCGCAGGAATCCTGCTTCACGTCGGAAGCACGGGCCGAGGCCGAGCGGACAGCCAAGGTCTGGCAGGAGCCGGACCCTGGCTACGACCCTGTGCTCGGCTACAACCCCACCAACGGCCCGCGCATGGGTGCGCCGGAGGTGGACCCTAACGGATTAGCCAAGCCCATCAACTGCACCGCGAACAAGGACCCGAACAAAGGCGCTGGCACAACGCCGAAGTTTCACTGCTCCGTGCAGGGCGTCGTGGACGAGGACGGGCAGTTGATCCGCTATAAGGTGAAGCCACATTTCAAGGGGCAGTCGCGTGAGAAGCGAAACGGAGAAATCTACGGCGAATTCCTCTCCTCGCGCTTCTCCAAGGCGCTGGGCTTCTTCGCCGACGACGAGTGGGTCGCGGACGTCACGTGCCCCGACTGTGAGAAGAGTTTGACGAGCGGCTTTCAGGGAGCAAGCTTCACGCCCTTCCAACCCGCCGCCGGAATAGAACTCCCGCTGGGTAAGGGGATCGACGTCAAATGCAACAACAAGGACGGAGCCCCAATCGCCCAGGCGCTCTCCGGCCTCCTTCAGGGCGGGGCGAACCGCGCCGAGATAGATGCCTTCAAGCTCTGGCTGGCCTTCATAGATCACGGCGATACCAAGACCGACAACCAGAAGTTCTCGTGCCTGGATTCCAAGAAGAACGACGACGGCACGCGCACCTGCAAGCCTGGCCAGGCCGTCTTCTACGTCAGCGACATGGGCTCGACTTTCGGCTACTCTGCGTCGAGCGAGAAGAAGGCGACGCTCAAAGCTTGGAGCGGCAAAGACCCTATCAAGGTGAGCGGCGGGCGCTGCATGACGACCGCCAAGAGCGTCGGCGACGCAGACATCAGCGAGGCGGGCCGTCAACTTCTGGCCAGCGGCCTCCAGCGTCTCCTCGACGCGGAGAAAGAGAACGGCCTGATAACCAGAATATTCCGCGCCTCGCGCAACGCCGAGCGCGACCAGCCGCCCGAGGCCTGGACGGCGGAATTCGTCCGCAAGGCCAGGACGATCATCGACGCGCACTGCTCGAACTAAGCGCCGAAGCGCGCAGGCTTTGGACCCCGAAGGGGTCAAATAAAATAGCCAGGGGCAACGCCCCTGGTTAGAGGCGAGAAAAGAATTTCGACCCTGAAGGGGTCGCATACTCAACCTTGAGTATGCGACCCCTTCAGGGTCGGAATCTATTTACGTATCTGACCAGGGGCGGCGCGAACTACGTTCGCTCTGCCCCTGGCTATCTTATTTGACCCCTTCGGGGTCTAAATGCCTTTCTAACGATATTCGAGGGGCGACGTGCTACGCGCACTTGACCCTGGCTATTTTATTTGACCCCTTTGGGGTCAAGGGCACGGTGATGACAAAAGAGCTGTTTTTGAGTAAGATTCGGGTGCCTCTTCTCTTTAACCGCGGACTTTCGCCACCACCCCCTTTTTAAGCTATGAAAAAATTCGTCTCGCTACTGTTCTGCACCGTTTTCTCCGTGGGCTCCTGGAACGCTCTGGCCCAAAGGCCGTCGCCCTCTCCAGTTCAGACTCCTGGCCAGGAGGTTCAGCCCGCCGACGATGACACTGTCGTCCGCATCAACACGACCCTGATACAGGTTGACGTCGTCGTGACGGACAGGCGCGGCAACCCCGTGGCGAATTTAAGGCCGGAGGATTTCGAGATACTCGAAAACGGGAAGCTGCAAAAGATCACTAACTTCTCTTTCGTGACGACCGAGGCTGTGCCGGGCGCGCCCCTGCCCGGCAATTCCAACGAGGGCAAAAGCGCCGCGCCCACAACGCACGTGCGGCTCAGGCCCGAGCAGGTCAAAAGGACTATCGCGCTGGTCGTGGACGATCTCTCCCTCTCGTTCGAGAGCGCGTATTCCGTCAGAAGGGCTCTCAAGAAATTCGTTGACGAGCAGATGCGGCCGGGAGATTTAATCGCAATCATTCGCACTGGCACAGGCATCGGTGCGCTACAGCAGTTCACCGCCGACAAGCGTTTGCTCTACGCCGCCATCGAGCTCACAAAATATAATCCGATGGTCGGGCGCATCAGCGTCTTTACGCCGCGCGGGCTCGACTCCATCGGTAAGGGCAGCGCCGATTCTTCTTCCGGCGAGAAGGGCATCATCAGCGGCGAAGACGACGACGAGTTCCGCGAGACTCAGTTAGCCAACGGGACGCTGACGGCGGTCAACTACGTCGTGCGCGGCATGCGCGGACTGCCAGGCCGCAAGGCCGTGATGCTGATGTCCGAAGGGTTCCCCCTCTCGTTACGCGGCAGTCCGGAATACAGCATCCGCATACGCGAGTCAATCAATCGCCTGGTGGACAGCTCGAACCGCGCGGGCGTCGTCCTCTACACGATGGACGCGCGCGGCTTGCAAACGGTGGGACTGAACGCGGCCGATGCGGTCGGCCAGGACCCGACCGCCCGCGACATGATGAACGGGGGAAGACAAACGGCTATGAGCGCGAAGGAGATGATCGCCTTGCTGCGCGAACGAAGCGCCATCCTGAGCTATAATCAGGATAGCCTGAAGCTGATCGCCGAGCAGACCGGCGGCTTCGCGCTGACCAACGATAACGATCTGAGCAAAGGCATCAGAAAGGCCCTGGACGACCAGAAAAGTTACTACCTGATTGGCTACCAGCCGGACGCCTCGACCTTCGACCCGCTCAAAAGCCGGTTCAATAAACTCAAGATCAGCGTTCGAGGCTCAGGACTCAAGGTCCGTTACCGGAGCGGGTTCTTCGGCGTCAAGGACGAAGCGCCCGCGACATTTGCCAACACCCCGCAGCGTCAGGTGCTGCGTGCCTTGAGCTCGCCTTTCGCCTCCGACGACATCAATCTGCGTCTCACTCCCCTTTACGGGCAGGACGCGAAAGCCGGCTCGTTCGTGCGGGCGCTGGTGCACATCCCTGCGAAGGATTTAACGTTCACGGAAAAAGCGGGCGGCGAGCGCGTGGCCGTCATCAACATCGTCGCTTACACGTTCGGCGATAACGGCCTCACCTTCGACTCCGCGGGCGAAACTCATACCATCACGCTGGGAGAGAAGCTCTACGAGCGCGCACTCAAAAGCGGCTTCGTCTATTCGCTACACCTCCCGGTCAAGAAGGCCGGCGCATATCAGTTGCGCGTGGCCGTGCGCGACGACAAGTCGCAGAAGGTAGGCTCGGCCAGCGAATTCATCACCATCCCAGACATCAAGAAGGAGAGGCTGACGCTCTCCGGCATCGCCCTGAGCAGCGACAACTCGCGAGCCGGGAAAGCCGCAGCGAACGAAGCCGGAAATCAGCCGGGGGCGGACGCTCCTGCCAACACCGTGCTGACGCAGGCGGCGCTCAGGCGTTTTAAGTCGGGCGACATCCTGCAATACGCCTACGCCGTCTACAACGCGAAGCTGCACCAGGCGACGGGGCAGCCGCACTTGCTGACGCAGATAAAACTCTTCCGCGACGGCGAAGAGATTTTCGCAGGGCAGGAGACGCCCTACGACGCGAAAGGGCAGGCGGACCTAAAGCGCCTGACAATCGAGGGCGGCCTGCAACTGGGCGGGCTCCCGGAAGGCGAGTACGTCCTGGAGGTCTCCGTGACGGACCTCATGGCGAAACAGAAATATCGGAAGACGACGAGCTGGGTGGACTTTGACGTAGTGAAGTAACTAGCCTCAAACTAAAACTTGCTCCTTCAACGAAGGGTTCTTAAGCGCATGCGTGCTGCTCCTCAACAGCCTGCATTTCTGCCTCACCCGCTCGCCGTCCTGGCCGCGTTCTACGCCCTAGGCATTCTCATCGTCAGGCTCGTCCCCCTGCGGCTTAACCTGGTGCTTGCCTGCGGCGCGGTCCTCTCAGTGGCCGCCGCGTACAGTTTCGTCAGGCGACACTCTGGCCGCGTCTTGCTGCTGCTTGCGCTCGCGTTCGTCTGCGCGGGCGCGGCGCTGATGACGCTCGAACGGGAGAGCGTGAGCGAGAGGCGCTTGCAACGGCTTTACGACGACGGCGTGATTGAATCGGGCTCGCCCATAGAAGTGACGGGCGTGTTGGAGAGCGCGCCGGAGCCCGCGCCGGACGGTTTCTACCTGACGCTCGGCGTGGAGTCCTTGCGATTCAAGGACGCGGAGCGCGAGGCCACGGGCCGCGTGCGCTTCTTCGCGCCTGTGCGTGACGGAGCGGCGCGGGCCGAGTATGAAGCGTTGGAGCTGCGCTATGGGGCGCGCCTGCGCGTCATGGCGGCGCTTCAGCGGACGGACAACTTTCGCAATCCTGGCGTCAACACTTTGACGGAATACCTGGAGCGGCAAAACCTTGATGCAACGGCCGCTATCAAGAGCCCTCTGCTCGTCGAGCGCCTGGACGACGAGCGCGTGTTTCTGCCCCTCGCCTGGCTCTACGAGTGGCGGCAGCGGCTGCTCGCCGCGATTGACGAAAAATTCTCGCACGCGACCGCAGGGGTCTTGAAAGCGGCGCTCCTCGGCAATCGTCATCAACTCTCACGCGGCGCGGCCGAGCGTTTCCGCGAGGGCGGAACTTTTCACGTCCTGGTCATCAGCGGCCTGCACATCAGCTTCATCGGCGGCGTCATCCTCTTTCTGGTGCGGCGCTTGACAGGGCGGCGCAGTTGGCAGTTCGTTGTGCCAGTCGCGTTCCTCTGGGCGTACACGCTGGCGGTCGGCGCGGAGGTGACGGTCGCGCGCGCCGCCTGGATGTTTACGATAGTCGCGCTCGCGCCCCTTCTGCATCGCCGCGCGAGGTCCCTGAATGCGCTGGCCGCCGCGACTCTTCTACTGCTCGTCTGGCGGCCCTCGGACCTCTTCGATCCCTCCTTTCAGCTAACTTTCCTCTCGGTGCTGGCAATCATCACCATGGGTTGGCCGCTGATCGAACGGTTGCGGGAAGTGGGAGCTTGGCGGCCCACGCTTGAGACGCCGTACCCGCCCGCGTGCCGGCGCGGCCTGCGAAGCTTCTGCGAGGCGCTCTTCTGGAGTGAGAGGGCCTGGCGGCGCGAGATGGAGCAGACGAACTACAGCTACAGGCTGTTCAAGACGCCGTGGGCTGTGCGCCTTGAACGGCTACGGCTCCAGCGCATCCTGCGCTACGCTTTTGGGGCGGTCGTCGTCTCGGCCAGCGTGCAGTTAATGCTGCTGCCGCTCCTGGTCATCTATTTTCATCGCCTCTCAGTCGTGTCGCTCGTCTTGAACATCCTGGTCGGCGCGTTGATGGCGCTGCTGTCGCTGGTGGCGCTCGCGGCGCTGCTGCTTTCTCAAGTGAGCGCGTGGCTCGCCGCGCCGCTCTTCAAGCTCGCGGAGGCTCTGAGCTGGCTGATGACTCACAGCGTTGATCCGTTCAGCAGCGCGGGCATCGCTTCCATCCGCTTGCCGGAATACTCGGGCTGGCCGTCCTGCGTCTACTTTCTTTACTACGTGCCGCTCATTGTCCTGGCCGTCACGCTGTCGCGCTGGCATCCACTCGCCAGACCATTAATGGATGAGGAACGAAGGCGGCCGCTCTTTACCGGGCCACACCTCGCCGCAGCGGTCCTGGCTGTCATGTTCTTTGTGATCGTGGCGCACCCTTTCAGCGTGGGTAGGCCCGACGGGAGGCTGCGAATTGATTTCCTGGACGTGGGCCAGGGCGACGCGGCGCTGGTGACGATGCCGGACGGAACGACCTTGCTGGTGGACGCAGGGGGACGGCCCCGGTTCGATAGTCCGCGCGACGGCGCGGGCGAAAACGAGGTGGGCGAGGCTTTCGAGCGGGACGCGCGAAGTATCGGCGAGGCGGTCGTCTCGGAATACCTCTGGTGGCGCGGGCTGGACCGCGTTGATTATATCTTGGCGACGCACGCCGACGCGGATCACATGGACGGTCTCAACGACATCGCGCGCAATTTCCGTGTGCGCGCGGCAATCCTCGCACGCGCGCCCGCTGACGATCCAGAGGTGGCACAGTTCATGGCGAGCGCGGGGAAGTACGGGGTTCCGTTGATGCTCGTCGGGCGGGGCGACCGTCTACGCTTCGGCGCGGTGGAGGCGGAGGTCCTCTGGCCCCCGCGCACGGAGAATCTTAATGCGCCCTCCGGCAACAACGACTCCGTCGTCGTGCGCCTGCGTTTCGGCCAGCGCGTCTTTCTCCTGACCGGCGACATAGAAAAGGAGGCAGAGGCCGCTCTCACGGCCGCGCCGGACGATCTACGCTCCGACATCGTCAAGGTCGCGCATCACGGCTCCAAGACATCTTCGACGAGTGTTTTTATCGAACGGACGCAACCCTCTTACGCCATCATCTCGGTCGGGCTGTCTTCAATCTTCGGCCATCCCCACAGGGAAGTGGTCGCGCGCTGGCGTGCCCGCGGCGCGCGCCTGCTGACGACCGGCGAGAACGGCACCATCACCGTCACCACCGACGGCAACGATCTGAAAGTGGAAACGTTTGTTAAGTGATGAGTGATGAGTAAGAAGTGAGCAGTGAGCAGTAAGCAGTCAACAGCCCCG
>DATEMM010000241.1:0-4700 GCA_035275605.1 Pyrinomonadaceae bacterium | reverse complement strand
ACACTGACCACTGACCACTGACCACTGGCCACTGGCCACCGGCCACTGATCACCGACTACTGACCACTGCTTCAGGAGGACTCCCCATTATGCGGCGCATTGCTGGTATCGTCATTTTCGTTGTCGGGCTGCTGCTGTTCCTGAGCCACGTTCTGGGACTCGTCCCAGGCTTAAAGTGGCTCGGCATCTTCGGCATGTTCGTCGGAGCCGTCTGCTTCGGGCTCAGTTTCATTCCGCGGCCAGTGCCCGGCGAGAACGCTCCCGACCCGCTCTCCCCGGCCGAAAGAGTGACCAGGGTCTTTTACGAGCCGGACCCGGTCTTTAAGAATCTGAAGCATTACCCGCGCTGGCTCGCGGCCTTCCTCGTCCTGGTCTTCTTCGGCGTCGCCTATCAGCTCGCGGTCATGCAGCGCGTCGGCCCGGAGAGACTGGCGGAGGACCGTGCCAATCGAGTGATAGAGGGCGGCTTTCTTCCGCCGGAGGTTTCACCGGACGACTTCAGGCAGGCGCAGATCGCCAAGGCCATCTCGACAGCGACCCTTGACAAGCTGACCATCCCGCTCTGGGCGGCGGGGGGAACTTTCGTCATTCTTTGCCTGCTGGCCGGGCTCTACCTGCTCGGCGTGATAGCGTTCGGCGGGCGCATTAATTTCTGGCAGGCATTATGCGTGACGGCCTACAGCGCGCTGCCCCCGACCGTCATCACAACCGTCCTGAATCTGATTCTGCTCTACACGCAGTCCGTGGACGACGTCATCCCTTTGAAGGCGCAGCAGCAGGGGCTGGCACGCGCGGACCTTGGGCTGCTCTTTTCGCCCTCGGCGCACCCGTACCTCTACACACTGGCCGGCTCAATCGGGCTTTTCACGATTTACAGGTGGTGGCTGACTGTGAGCGGGTTGAAGAACACTGCGGAGAAGATCAAAGGCGGGTCCGCCTGGGCCATAGTGCTGCTGCTCTGGGTGCTGGGGATACTCCTGTCACTCGTCGCCGTCATGCTCGCCCCGACCTTCGTGACATAAGCTAGTGAATGGTAAATGGTAAATGGTGAATGGTGAATAGAAAAAGAAGCGCCATTCTTCTATTCACCACTTAGAGCCTGTTTGAAAAGCCCCGAAGGGGCGATAATAAGAGAGCCTGGTGCATTCGCCCCAGGAACCTGGCACACATTCAAGGCAGAGCCCTGAAAGGGCGGAATATGGTATTGCGCCCTGTCAGGGCTTAACGTCTTGTCTGTCATCTACCCCTGGGGCGACGGCCCCAGGCTTTCATATCTCGCCCCGTTGGGGCTTTATGACTTTCCAAACAGGCTCTCACTATTTACCATTGCTGTCACTTCGTCTGGTGACGTTCGTAGAAGGAGTAGACGAATTTTCGCTGGGCCGTGGGGCCGCCGAAGAAGCCGTCCTCGAAGTCGTAGTCCTTCATCTCCTGGTAGGCCCTGTCGGCCGTCCACCCGTCGTGCGTGATGCGGTAAACGGCGGTCAGCGCGCCCGTGCGGTGCTTTCCACCCTTGCAGTGGACGTAGACGGGCCAGTTCTGCGGGTC
The DNA here is from genome assembly GCA_035275605.1 of Pyrinomonadaceae bacterium. Taxonomy (GTDB): domain Bacteria; phylum Acidobacteriota; class Blastocatellia; order Pyrinomonadales; family Pyrinomonadaceae; genus QHXM01. The sequence continues at coordinate 3,152 of DATEMM010000241.1, read as the reverse complement.
GTTGACTAGCTTCAGGAAGTAATCAACCTGCTCCGCAGTGGCCGCCCTGGCGGGCCTCATGGGAATGTTGAAATACTGTAGCCCCAGGCCGCGGACCTCGTCCGGCTCCTCGCGCACGTTATCCTCGCGCAGGTCTATGACGGTCTTGATGCCTAGGCGCTTGAGTTCCGCGAACTGCGCGGCGTTTGGCTGCGACCCGCGGTAGTAGTGCTCGTCCACCTTGCCGAAGTTTTTGATGCCCCCGGCGACGTCCGATTTCTTTTGCTGCGTGACCGAAACCGCCATGCTTGTCAGCGCAAGCATGGCGGCCAGGGCCGTGAGCCAAAGGCGCGCGCCAGCGCGCCCCAGGTTATTCATATTCCTCATCGATTAACCCTTTGGATTCTCTTACTTCTGTCCTGAAGCCAGGGGCGCGCCCTCCGGCAGTTGTGCCAGGCGGTTGATGCGCTCGCGCAGGAGCGAGACGTAGCCTTCCATCGTCGTGTTGTCGTAGTGCGCCGCGCGGAAGGCGTCGCGCAGTTGCTCGTCGCTCAGTTGCGCCAGCCGCGTGCCGATCCAGCGCGCGTCGTTGATGGGGATGGTGCGCATGGCCTTCTCCTTGTTGGCCTGGCGCTTATTGTAGCCGCCGCCGAAGATCGAGGCAAAAGCGCCGCCCGCGCCCTTGGGCTTCGTGTGGTAGTCGAAGTTGACCATGCCGTTCTCGATGCTCTCGATGAACTTGGTGTCGCGAAAGTCCGGCAGCGAGTTCTTGGAGCGGCCGCCGCCCATGCCGCCCACCTTGCCAAACGTCGCGCCGATGTCCGTCACGACGTAGCGTGCTTCCCACTGGCCCGTCTCCGGGTTCTTCACAGTGTAAATCTGGTTGTTGTCGAGACGCGTGTCATAGTTGGCGACGAGCACCATCAGGACCTTCAGGCCGTTGAACTCGCGCTGGCCGAGGAAGGGATTCTGGAGCCAGTCCCAGATGGCGCCGCGCGCGATGCCCGTCCGTCTAGGCTCCAGGCGCACGTCGCGCACGGTCTTGCCCGATTGGAACTCCTGTCCGCGCGCTAGGCGCGGCAGGTTCTGAACTTCTATCTGGTCATAGTGGTAGGCCTCGTCCGCGAAGTAACCCATGGCCCAAACCAAACGGGTCGCGACCGTCTCGGCCTGCGCCTCTGGCCCCATCTTGACGGACCAGACGACGCCGCGAGCGTCCTTCACCTTGAACTTGGGCGACGCGCCCAGCTTGCTCTCAGAGACGAAGGTGAAAGGGGCCTGGGGAGCCATGTCCGGCGAGCCTGGGCCGTGCAGCAAATTGAGCGCGGCCACGTCGCCGGGGTCGCGCCAGGCTATAGGCTTACCCGTCGGAACGGGCGTTTTCTGCTTCTTCTGGGCGAAGGCGGCGGAAGAAAAGGCCGCCGTCAAAACGATTGTGAGAATGAGCGCCCTGCGCAATGCCTTGGGTGCAAACATGGTGGGGAACCTCCTTCGAAAACTGTCAAATTGGTTGGTCAGAGCCAGTTAAGCCGAGCGACTAAAGCGATTTGATAATTGCCTTCATTAATTAACGCGCAATTTGCGAGAAAAAGGGATCAGGTCCGAGGAAAAGTCAGGACTACTCGGAAATTACCTTGAAAGTTGAATACCGGAGGAGGGACTTGAACCCACACGCCCTTGCGGACAACGGATTTTGAGTCCGTCGCGTCTGCCATTCCGCCACTCCGGCACGCGTCGTCCAGCCATGATAGTGGGCGGCCGCTGGCTCGTCAACCGCCGCCCCTGGAACAAGGCAATAAATGGTTCTGACCCCGAAGGGGTCTGAGTCTTTTCCCTAATCTCTTACCGGGAATAAATTCTTCATTGCCAACAAAAGCCCGATGATTGTAGAATGTTCTTGCCCTTCAACGGGCGCTCAGGCGGTTCCGAATTTCGAGCGCTCGGCCTCGAATTTCCAAGACGTTCATCCTTACTTTCCGGGAAGCTGCTCGAAGTGAGAGAGCTTCTCCTAATCTCTCCCAAAACAGGTGTGGAAAATTATGCTTGAAGCAAGCAAGCGCCGCGCGCGCGTGCTGGTCGTGGACGACGAGCCCGACATCCGGGACCTCCTTTGCGATCTACTCAGTCAGGACAATGAGTGCGCGGCGCGCGCTTCCGCCGAAGAGGCTCTCGAACTGCTCTCCGGCGAACGATTCGACCTCGTCATCAGCGACATCACCATGAGCGGCATGAGCGGGCTGGAGATGATCCCGCGCGTCCTCGCGGTCTCTCCTGGCACAGTCGTCGTGATGATTAGCGGGATGCAGACCATCGAGAGCGCCATCGAGGCGCTGCGCCTGGGCGCGTTCGACTACATCATGAAGCCCTTTGACCTGCGCCAGGTCGAGGCGGCCGTCCAGCGCGCGCTCGAACATTATGAGCTGCGCGAGGCCAAGCGACTTTACGAAAATCACCTGGAAGAGCTGGTCGAGCAGCGCACGATCGAATTGGACCAAGCCTTAAGCTCGCTCGAAGACGCCTACCGCTCGACGCTCAAGGCCCTGACGGCGGCGCTGGAGACGAGGGACGCGGAGACGCACGGGCACTCTGAGCGCGTCGTCACCTTCAGCCTGCGCCTGGGCAGCGAGCTTGGCCTCTCCAAGACAGAGATGACGGCCCTGGAGTTCGGCTCGCTCCTGCACGACATAGGGAAGATAGGCGTGCCGGACGCCATCCTCAGAAAGCCTGCGAAGCTCAGCGAGGAAGAGTGGGAGCGGATGCGCGAGCACCCGCTGCACGGCCAGCAAATCTTGCGCGAGATAAAATTCCTGGAAGGCGCGGCGCTGGTGGTGGCACAGCATCACGAGCGCTGGGACGGGTCCGGCTACCCGCTCGGCCTCAAAGGTTGTGAGATCGACCTCAAGGCGCGCATCTTCGCCGTGGCCGACGCCTTCGACGCGATGATCTCAGATCGCGTATACAGGCGTGGGCGCTCTTACGAGAAGGCCGCGGAGGAGTTGGAAGCGTGGGCCGGTCGCCAGTTCGACCCGCAGGTCGTAGAGGCATTTCACCGCGTCCCGCGCGAAGACTGGGAAGAGCTGCGTCGCCGCTCCGTGATGAAAAGGCGGGAGAGCATCTCAATGCGCCCGGTCGTCAAGCCTCTCGACGCAGATTTGGCGGCGATGACGGCATGA